>JAWOLO010000197.1:0-22389 GCA_033853375.1 Terriglobia bacterium | reverse complement strand
GCCGTTTTCGCTTACTGGCCGGTGGATCATTTCGGTTCGCTCGAGACCACCGAAGCAAGCGACAAGTAAATGCCAATGTGCATAAAAAACGAAGGAGGCTCCACTGACCGAAGTCCAGCACCGACCCGCGACCCTCGCGCTGGAAGACGGGCGCCTCTTTAACGGACACGCCGCGGGCGCCATCACGCGCCGCGGCGGCGAAGTCGTTTTCAATACCAGCCTCACCGGTTACCAGGAAGTTTTTACCGACCCAAGTTACGCGGGGCAGATTGTCTGCCTCACCTATCCGCACATCGGCAACGTGGGCGCGAATCTTGAAGATGAAGAATCCACCCGCCCCTACATCGAATCGCTGATCGTCCGCGAATTTTCGCAGATCTCGTCGAATTGGCGCTCGACGGAAACCGCCCAGCTTTACCTGAATCGCCACAAGATTCCCGTCATTTGGGACATTGATACGCGGGCGCTGGTGCGCCACATCCGCAACGTGGGCGCGCTGCGCGGCATTGTTTCCACGGACGGCACTCCCGCCGAGCAGTTGGTCTTCGAGGCCAAACAGTTGCCCAAAATGGCCGGCCTGGAACTCGCCAGCCGCGTGACCTGCGCGAAACCGTACGGCTGGGACAAAGGGTCGGTGGAAGTGGCGATTTCTCCTTGGTCCGAGGAGATGGGCGAGTCCGACGCCAAGCCGGAAGCCTACAAACATCGCGTCCTGGCGTTCGACTACGGCATCAAGCAGAACATCTTGCGTCTGCTTGTGGATCACAACTGCGACGTGTGGGTCGTGCCGGCACAAACTTCCGCTGAAGACGTTCTCGACCTTAAGCCTGACGGCGTCTTTCTATCGAATGGACCGGGGGACCCGGAGCCGATCGGCTATGCTATTGAAACGATTCGCAAGCTGGTCGGGAAAGTGCCCATCTTTGGAATTTGTCTCGGCCACCAACTCTGTGGCCTAGCCTTGGGCGGCAAAACGTTCAAGCTGAAATTCGGCCATCACGGCTCGAATCATCCGGTGAAGAATCTCCTCACTGAACAAGTGGAAATTACCGCGCAGAATCACGGATTCGCCGTGGACCCGGATTCGCTTCCTTCGCGCGACGTGGAGATCACGCACGTCAACCTGAACGATCACACCAATGAAGGCATACGCCACAAAAAGGCGCCACTGTTCAGCGTGCAGTATCATCCGGAAGCTTCGCCCGGGCCGCACGATTCGCATTATTTGTTCACGCAGTTCACGGACATGATGAAAGAATGGCGCCAGCCGGGGAGCTCGCGGAGATGAAGATCTTTGTAGGCAGCGCGGATTCAGTGATCACCGCATACGCGGCGCCAGTGATTATGCGAGTCACGTCAAATACATCGAACAAAATCCTGTGCAAAAAGGACTCGTTCAATCTGAGCGGGACTACCGCTGGTCGTCCCTCAGTGGAATCTACATCATGGATGCTGTCCCTCAGGGGCTAAAGCCCACCGCGAGGGCGGCGACGGTCGGGACGGCTAAAGCCGTGCCCTGCCGAAAGTCATGCGGATGTGCAAGGAAACTGAGTACCAGGGACGGAGAACTTGCCTAAACGGAAAGACATAAAGAAGATTCTGATCATTGGCTCGGGGCCGATCATCATCGGCCAGGCGTGCGAATTCGACTATTCCGGGGCGCAGGCGTGCAAGGCGCTGCGCGCCGAGGGCTACGAAGTCATCCTGGTCAATTCCAATCCGGCAACGATCATGACGGACCCGGAGTTGGCGAAGCGCACGTATGTCGAGCCACTCACTCGCGAATACCTCGAAGAAATCATCGCCAAGGAAAAGCCCCATGCGCTGCTGCCAACGGTCGGCGGGCAAACGGGGCTGAACTTGGCCGTCGAACTTTCCGAAAGCGGTGTCCTCGAAAAATATAAAGTGGAAATGATTGGCGCATCCTTGCGCGCTATCAAAGTGGCTGAAGACCGCCTGTGGTTCAAGGATGCGTGCCGCAAAATCGGTCTCGAAGTTCCCACCTCCGCGCTGGTGAATAACGCGAAAGACGCGCTCCGCCTCTGCGATCAACTGGGCTTCCCGCTGGTCATTCGCCCGTCGTTCACGCTTGGCGGCACCGGCGGTTCCATTGCCTACAACAAAGAAGAATTTGCCGAAGCCATTTCTCACGCGCTGGACTTGAGCCCCGTTCACGAGGCGCTGGTCGAGGAATCCGTGCTCGGCTGGAAAGAATTCGAGCTCGAAGTCATGCGCGATTTTCGCGACAACTTCGTGGTTATCTGCTCGATTGAAAATTTCGACCCCATGGGCGTGCACACAGGTGACTCCATCACCGTGGCGCCCGCACAGACGCTGACGGACAAAGAATATCAGCGCATGCGTGACGCGGCAGCGGCCATTATCCGCGAAGTGGGTGTCGAGACCGGCGGCTCGAACGTCCAGTTCGCCATCAATCCGGAAAACGGCCGCATGGTCATCATTGAAATGAATCCGCGCGTGTCGCGCAGTTCGGCGCTTGCCAGCAAAGCCACCGGATTCCCGATTGCTAAAATCGCCGCGCGTCTCGCCGTAGGCATGTCATTGGACGAGATTCCCAATGACATCACGGAGAAAACGCCGGCCTGTTTCGAACCAACGATCGACTACGTGGTGGTGAAAATTCCGAAGTGGCAGTTCGAGAAATTCCCCGGCGCGGATAGCACCCTTGGCACGCAAATGAAGTCTGTCGGCGAAGTCATGGCTATCGGCCGCACGTTCAAGGAAGCGCTGCAAAAAGGCATTCGTTCGCTTGAGCCGAGTACGCCGTGGCGCGCTCCGGCCGAAACGCCGGATTCGCTGCTCCGCGAGAAACTCGCCACGCCGCGTCCGGACCGCATCTACTGGCTCCTGACTGCCATGGAGCGCGGCCTGCACGCCGAGGAAATCTGCGAGCTCACCAAAATCGATCCATGGTTCATCCATCAAATTGAAGAGTTGACCGCCATGAACCGCCGCGCGGCGGGCGTCACCGTCGAAACCGCTTCGAAGGATTTGCTGCGCGAAGTGAAGCGGCACGGTACGAGCGACGAACAACTCGCGCAAATATGGCGCACGACGCCCGCTTCCGTCCGCCTGCAGCGTGCGCGCTACGGCGTCGCGCCGGTTTTTAAGCGTGTGGACACCTGCGCCGCCGAGTTTGAGTCCTTCACACCATATCTTTATTCGACCTACGAGGACGAGGACGAGTCCGACGCGCAGCCGCGCCCGAAAATCATGATTCTGGGCAGCGGCCCGAACCGCATTGGGCAGGGAATCGAGTTTGATTATTGCTGCTGCCACGCCTCCTACGCTTTGCACGAAGATGGTTTCGAAACCATCATGGTGAATTGCAACCCCGAGACGGTTTCGACGGACTACGACACTTCGGATCGCCTGTACTTCGAGCCACTGACGCTCGAAGACGTGCTCGCTATCGTCGAACGCGAAAAGCCGCAAGGTGTCATCGTGCAATTCGGCGGACAAACGCCGTTGAATCTCGCGCTGGAATTAAAACGGAATGGGGTACCCATCATCGGCACAGCGCCGGAATCCATTGACCTGGCGGAAGACCGCAGGCGGTTCGGCCGATTGCTCGAAGAATTGAAGATTCCACAGCCGCGCAACGGCACCGCGCTGATCCCGGAAGAAGCCGCGCGCGTGGCCGCCGAAATTGGCTTACCTGTTCTGGTGCGGCCGAGTTACGTGCTCGGCGGACGCGCCATGGTCATCGCCTACGACGTCAATACCGTGCAGGATTACGTCGCGCAAGCGGCTTTGATGGGACCGGCTCGGCCCGTGCTGATAGACCAATTTCTCGAAGAGGCGACCGAAGTGGACGTAGACGCGCTTGCTGATGGCACCGACGTGATCATCGGCGGCATCATGGAGCACATCGAAGAGGCAGGCGTGCATTCGGGCGATTCCTCCTGCGTGCTTCCACCGGTCAGCTTGTCGCCTGCTGTGATCGATACGATTCGTGAATACACGCGACGGCTCGCACTGGCACTGAAAGTCGTCGGCTTGATGAACGTGCAGTACGCTATCCAGCGCGACACGGTTTACGTCTTGGAAGTGAACCCGCGCGCGTCACGCACGGTCCCTTATGTAAGTAAAGCGACGGGTGTCCCACTTGCAAAAGTGGCCGCGCGTTTGATGGCCGGGAAGAAATTGGCGAATATGCATCTGCCCATCGTTCGAAACAATGGTGTCGCCGAAATCGCCGTGCGTGAATTCTATTCCGTGAAATCGCCGGTGTTTCCCTTCAACAAGTTCCGCGGCGTGGACACGATTCTGGGGCCGGAGATGCGCTCCACCGGAGAAGTGATGGGCATTTCGACTTCGTATGGCCAGGCGTTTGCCAAAGCGCAACTTGCTGCCGGGCAGCGTTTGCCGCGCAAAGGCACGGTCTTTCTCAGCGTCAATGACCGCGACAAAAAACATCTCGGCGCGCTCGGCAAGGAACTAGCCTCACTCGGTTTCCGCTTGTTGGCCACGCGCGGCACCGCTGCGGCGCTCGAAGGTGCGGGGATTCAGGCTGAGGCTGTTTTTAAAGTAAACGAAGGCCGGCCCAATATTGTGGACTTGGTGAAAACCGGGAAGATCGATCTGATCATCAACACGCCGCTGGGACGCGAATCTTTCTACGACGAGAAGTCGATTCGGCGCGCCGCAATTCGCTACAATATACCCTGTATCACCACGCTGGCTGCAGCCAACGCAGCGGCGCGGGGCATTCACGCCCTGCACGAACAGGGAATCGAGGTTGCCGCGCTGCAGGATTTGCATCAAGCCGCCGCTTCGAGCGCGCCCGCATCAGGAGATTAGGTCATGGACTTTTCCGGAATTTATCCCGCCTTAACTACGCCGTTCGCCAGCGATGGCTCCGTTTCGCTCGCCGACTTGAAGTACAACCTTCAGCAGTACAACCGCACGGGAATAGCCGGCTACGTGGTGATTGGCTCCACGGGCGAATCGGTGCTGCTTTCGAAGGCGGAGATGGAGTCCGTTCTCGTCACGGTAAAAGAGACAGCTTCACGCGACAAAAAGTTGATAGCTGGCACAGGGGCAGAGTCCACTGCGGAAACCATTGAGCGTACCAAGCGTGCCGCGGAACTTGGTTATGACGCAGCGCTGGTGAAAACGCCGTACTACTACAAGCCGGCTTACAAACCGGAAGTTTACTTTCAACATTACCGCCGCGTCGCGGATGCTTCGCCGATTCCAGTGCTGCTCTATTCCGTGCCGCAATTCACGGGAGTGGCGCTTGAGCCCCCGGAAGTTGCCAAGCTCGCCGAGCATCCAAACATTGCCGGAATCAAAGAAAGCTCGGGAAACGTGTTGCGCGTGGCGGAAATCATTGCCGGCGTGTCCCCCGATTTTCAGGTGCTGGTTGGCTCGGCAGCCAGCGTTTATCCCTCCATCGTCGTTGGCGCACGCGGGGCGATTCTTGCGCTCGCTTCGGCGTTGCCGGAGAAGTGTGTCGAGCTATACGACCTAATCCGGCAGGGCCGGCACGAAAAAGCCCGCGAACTGCACACCGTAATCTTGCGCGCTTCGAAACTCGTCGTTTCCGAAGGCGGAATCGCCGGCGTAAAGTATGTCATGGATCAGCGCGGATATCACGGCGGGGTGCCGCGCCTCCCGCTCCTCCCGCTCCAGGATGAACAAAAGAAACGTCTTAACGCGTTCCTGGAGACCCTGGAAGCGGCGGCCATGCGGGCCTGATTCAGGCTTCACGAGGGACTTGCCTCGGACGTATCCTGCTAGCGTTCGAGCTCAGAACTACCCCGGAAATTGATGAGACGTTTTCCTGGGAGGTTCATCTAACCGCTCATGGATTGTCGCGCTCTCGCCTTCCACCAACTCCCCCACCAGCCCGCGCTGCTGCTTACTTATTTGGAGAAGTTTGAAAAAGTGAAGGCGTTCTACGCCCATCCCCCCACCATGCAGTCCGTGACGCGGGCGGCAAGGAATCTTAGCGGCGGTTCCTCGCAATCCCATCCGGATTACCCAGAGGATCGAAGAGCGGAAGTAGCGGCGATTCTTAGGAAGCAGAACGAGGCGCTGCGCGCGGGAACAGAGACTGCTTCCAACTTAGAGCGACTGGCGAAGGGTGCCGTTGCCGTTGTCTCTGGACAACAAGTAGGGCTCTTCGGCGGGCCGGCGTACTCCATTTACAAAGCGCTGACGGCAATTCAGATTGCGGAGGAGTTGACGCGCGAGGGAATCGACGCGGTACCGGTTTTCTGGATGGCGACAGAAGACCATGATTTGGAGGAAGTGCGGCACACAAGCTGGTTTGATTCGGGGAAACTGATTCGTTTCGAGTTGCCCGACGGAAACGAAGCAGGACTGCCGGTGGGACGGGTTTCGTTAGGCGCGGAAGGGGAGAGGCTGGCACGCGAGGCAGCGGATTTATTGGAGAAAGACGGCGGCGACCTACTCGCGCAATATTTGAGCGAAAGTTACAAAGCGGAGGAAACCTACGGGAGTGCATTCGGGAAATTGTTCGCGCGGCTTTTTGCGCAGCAAGGACTGATCCTGATGGATCCGCTGGATGCAGGGTTGCATAAGGTGGCGGCGCCGCTATACCAGCACTCTCTGGCGGAACGCGATGCCCTGAATGAACAATTGCTGCAGCGCGGAAAGGAATTGGAGCGCGCTGGATTCGACGCGCAGGTGAAGGTGACGTCGAAGAGCACGCTGCTTTTCTACCTGGGCGATGGGGCCCGCCGGGTAATTTCCGCGAGCAACGGAAAATTCCACGCAGGAGAGAAATGCTGGGCGCGGGAAGAGCTGACGCATCTCACTCACACTGAGCCGGGGAATTTCAGTCCGAACGCGCTGTTCCGGCCGGTGGTGCAGGATTATTTGTTGCCGACGGTGGCCTTTATCGGCGGGCCAGCGGAGCTTTCTTACATTGCGCAATCGCAAGTGGTGTATCAACACTTGCTGGGGCGCATGCCCGTGATGCTGCCGCGCGCCGGATTTACCCTGGTGGATGCGAAAGCAAACAAGCTGCTCGGCAAATACGGCTTGACCGTAGAAGAGGTGTGGGCCGGATCGCAGGAATTGCGACGGAAGCTGGAAGCTGCGTCCGTTCCAAAATCATTGTCCAAAGATTTTGACCGCGACCAAAAACAGATCGCCAAGATGGTCGAGCGCCTCGGCAAGCAGATCGAGAAACTAGATTCCACGCTTGCCGGCACTGTCGATAGAACCAAGAAGGGAATTGAATTTCATCTGGAGCAGTTGCGGCAGAAAGCGGGGCGCGCCTTGGACCAGAGGCTTGGTGTGATTGCCTCGCACGAGCAACACCTGGAATTGCTCCTGAATCCGCATAAAGGACTGCAAGAGAGAGAACTTTGCTTCTTGCCGTTTTTGGCGCGCTGGGGCGCAAGCGGCTTAGGCGAACTGCAGAAACTTTGCAGCGCTAAGAAGCTTGGACATCATTTCATTGTTTCCCTTCCCTAGCTACATTAGCTACCTTGACTTGAGAGGCTTAAGATGTCAACGATTCTCCAGAACCACTATGTTCTGGCTGTTCACGACGCGCGCCGATCCGCGGATTTCTATGTGCGCATGCTCGGGTTCAACGTCATAGCCGAGCCAATCGGCTGGGTGTTTGTCAAGAAGGATGAGTGCGTGATCATGCTGGGTGAGTGCCCAGACGACATGCCTCCGAGCGAACTTGGCTGCCACAATTACTTTGCGTATCTCCGGGTGAGTGACGCCGATCAGTATTACAACGATCTCAAGGGCAAAGGCGCCGACATTCTCTCGGCTATTGAAGACAAACCTTGGAGGATGCGCGAGTTTGGTTTGCGAACGGTCGACGGACATCGGATCATGATCGGTCAGTCGCTCTCGCAGTAGCGCACCTGCAACGGCTCCTCTCCGGAAAAGATTAGGGAAAGAGCAGATTCGTCGTCGCTCTGAGAGGACAAAAAGCCGCAGGGCTCCGCCCCGCGCTACAGGATGGCAGCATGCAGGCGTTAGAATGTCCAAGGCGGAGCATCCATGCAAACACTGATGGTCAAGACAGACCGCAGAACGCAGCTACTGGACGTGACGGCGCAGGTGCAGAAGGCGGTGGCTGCGGCGAAAATTTCCAATGGCATCTGCTACCTGTACGTGCCGCACACGACAGCTGGGATTGCCATCAACGAATGTGCCGATCCCGACGTGGCGCGAGACATTGAAGGCGCGCTGGACCGGCTCATCCCGAAAACGGGACCATACCGGCACAGCGAAGGGAACTCGGACTCGCACATAAAATCAGTGCTTGTCGGTGGCAGCCAGATCGTGTTCGTTGAAGAAGGCAGGCTGGCGCTGGGACGTTGGCAAGGAGTCTTCTTTTGCGAATTCGACGGGCCACGCGAACGGAAGCTCGTTATTAGGGTCGTTGCCGCAGAATAGGCGGCGCTCCATACAGCTTAAGTTGACAGTCACAGTCGAAAGTTAAAACAAAAGAAACGAATTTTACACAGAGGGCCACCGAGACGCAGAGGACACAGAGAAGATATTGCGGCCAGTATTGCGTCCTTGCCTAACCTGCAATTCCGGTCAGTTGGGAGCTTCTCCCAATTGCTTGAGCTTTTGCTCGGCGCTTTCTTTGATGGCTTTTCGCCGGTCCTCCGGGTCCACCGTATCGGAGGCGAGCAATTCCAGCGCTTTCTTGGCATTCTGCCGCGCCAAATCCCTCTGGCCGTCCGCAAGGTAGGCATCGGATAAACTGTCGTAGACGTTGGGAGAGCGCGGATACGCCAGAACATTCAGCTTCATGATTTCTGCGGCTCTCTTCGCGTCACCGGCTTGCAGATGCTCGTAGCCGACACGGTTGATTACTTCCTCCGAAAACAAAACTGCTTTCGGATCTCGCTTCCGTGCTTCCGTGTACTGCTGCACGGGCTTGGCGATGCCGCCAGGGGCTGGATGCAGTTTTACTCAGAATGAGAGAACGCGAAAAGAGAGGGGCCAGAGCGGAAGCGCGGCTCCCCGGAATCAATCAATAGCCGTCCACAAATCAGCTTGCTGCCGTTGGTACGCAATCGTCGCACGTTTTGCCTCGTAAGCCGTCGATACCTTCTTTTGCGATGATGGGGACCATGACTAGGGCCGCCGCGGGGTCCGCCCACCACAGACCGAAGAGTGCGTTTAAAACCAATCCTGCAAGAAGGATGGCGGACAGGTAGGTGCAAAACTCGGTTTGCTTGGCGTCTGCATGCATTGCGGCGCTGCCCAAGGCACGACCCACTTTACGCTTCGCTCTTGAGAGTAGAGGCATAACGACGAGCGAGACACACGCCAAGATAATGCCCGGCAGACTGTGCTCGGGAGCTCGTTTCCACGACAGGTCCGTCAGGGATTCATAGGCGATGTAAACCGCCAACAGTAGAAAACAGATACCGACAAGTCGCAGCGCTCGTCTCTCGTTTCTCTCGCGACGGTGTGCATCCCTATCGACCATCATTCGCCACAGTAAAACCGAGCCGGACGTGACTTCAATGAAACTATCGATCCCAAAGCCGACAAGCGAGATGCTCCCGGCGGCCACACCTGCGATGACGGCCACCAAACCTTCCAGAACATTCCACCCAATCGTGAAATATTCGAGTCTTTGACCGTGGCGTACCGCGGCTGCGCGTTGCCAGATTACGTTTTCGCCCATGTCGTAGTGTAGTGTACCGAGTTCGCTGCCCATATGCGGAGGGATTCGCGCGCTAGAAATCTCCTATGAAAGGAGAAGATTAAAAGCCACTCACGAAGAACCAAAGCGTAGGCCTGCGTGACGCTTGGCGTTTGCGAGATTGGTGCTAATCCAGGCCGACGCGGTGAAGGAGGTCCCTAAAGCGCGGATCTTCGCGGATGGGATCAAAGTAGGGATGGACTTTGAGCCACTGCAGAATGTTGGAGTGTTCCTTATAGGCCTCCTCAAGCCAGGCAAATGCTTGTTCATTGTCGTCGAGTCCTAAATAGGAGTTCACAAAGGCAGCAGCAGGGACGTAACCTGCCTTCTTGCGCTTTTTAAGCTCGGCAAGCAGCTGAAGCGCGTCCGTGCGTCGCCCGGCGTGAGCATACGCCCTTACGAGGACTCCCATAACGCCGGAGCTGCCGTTAGTAACTGCAAGGGCCTTTTCCAGAGGGGGGATTGCGTCTTGCGCTTGGCCGTTGGCATTAAGCACAAATCCAAGAAACCATAAGGCGATAGCATCGTTGGGTTGTACCGCCAGCACGCTGCGCAATTCTTGCACGGCCTCGTCATAGCGGTGCGCCAGAAAGAGAATCCACGCGGTGTCAGTACCGGAAACCGCAACCGGATCGAGTTCGCGACCACGCCTAACCCACGCGAGAGCCTCGTCAGTACGACCTTGACATACGAGCCACCGGGCAAGGCCGTTATGAGCAATGGCGTCGCTCGGGTTCAGCTGGAGTGCGCGCTTGTATTCATCCTCGGCCTCGGTCCACTCCCAGTGTTCTTGTTGCGTGGCTGCCAGCAGCGTGTGGGCTTCAGCGAGTTTAGGGTCGAGCTCCAGTGCCTTTCGCGCGGCGCTCTCTACTTTGGCGCGCTCCTCGCCGGGCGGAGCGCCGATAAAAACCGTGCTGAGGTCGGAATGCGCATTTGCCAAGCCAACGTAAGCTGGAGCAAATGTCGGATCGCGCCTTATTGCTTCCTCGAAATAACCAATGCTTTCCTCGATATTAGTCCTGCTGCCGCCTTTGTTGTCTAAGGCAAACCGGCCCTTAAGATAACTCTCGTAGACCTCCGGGGGGACGGAACGAGCCTCGGTAAGCCGGGCCTGCTCCTCCCCGGTAACGGTAGCTTCAACTTTCTTGGCGATGGATTGAGCCACGTCGCTTTCAAGAGTAAGCGCGTCACGCAGGTCGCGGTCGTAGGTCTCCGACCAGAAGTGCTCGTCCGTGGCGGCGCGGATTAACTGGGCATGGACGCGAATATGATTTCCGTCTCGCATGACCGAGCCTTCGACAATCGCTTCCACGCCGAGCGTTTTGGCGATTTCAGGCACTGAGAGCTGCGTATCTTTGAAACGCATTACCGAGGTGCGGGAGATGACGCGCAGGTCATGGATGCCAGAGAGGCGGCCGATAAGAGCCTCGGTCATGCCGTCGGCAAGGTATTCCTGCGTTGGATCGCCGGACAGGTTTTTGAGGGGAAGTACGGCCAGTGACTTGATTTTGGGCTGGGCCATTACCCCAAAGTGCCTACGGACCAAGCCATAAGCGAAGGCCAGCAAGACGAACGCGGCTACGCCGGCCAGAGCAAGCCAGCGACGCGCATCCGGAGTCGTTTTTGACTTTTCGCCGCCCTTCCCATCCGGGGTACCTTCCGCTGCTCGTTCTATTCCTTCCCGCTCCAGATGCAGCTTACGGCTTTGCCGCCAGGCATCCAGCTCCGAGCTGTAGGCGTAGACGGAGCCAGTCCTGTCGTGCAGGTGCCGGTGGACGGGCATCCCCTCGCGTTTCTCCCAGCGCTGGACCGTGGTGACGTCCCGCTTGAGGTACGCCGCAATCTCTTTCCAGGAATCCAGCCGATTTAGGGGCGGGCTTCCGCTTTGCGTCGTCCCAGGAAAACGTTCGGACAATCGAGTCTCCCGAAAGAAGTGCGGGTGTGGGCGATTGTAACCCCTCGCACAAGGAACGGCAAAGGACTGCATTCGACGGTAAAGCGGGGAAAAGACAGCAGTTCCGCGCCTTGCTGCTTGAGGACGCGGGGCGAATATCCGAAGGTTGGTGCGAGCCGCCATGCGGCGGCGTATCACAAAGGAGCCAGCCCATGAATCGAAGACTGACGCAGCTCGTGTTTCTCAGCGCAATGATCTTTTTTACTCAGACCATTTACGCCCAATCCTGGCAATTGCAGGTCGGCGCACAGACGGGTGACAAGGCCCATCAAGCGCTTGCGTTCTTGCCCAATGAGATATGGATCCACGCAAACGACAGTATTACCTGGAGCTTTCCGGCCGACGAAGTCCACACTGTCACGTTTCTGAAGCTAGGCCAAGTGCGTCCGAGCCGTCTTGTTGGATGTCCTGGAACCAATAGCACGCCCAACTTTTCCATGTTTGACGGCAATGCTTGCGTGAATAGCGGCATCCTGACGAACAAAGATGGGCAGACCTATACGGTGGTGTTTCCTGCCATTGGGAATTTCAAGCTGGTTTGTCTTGCTCACCCCAATATGACGGCAACGGTCCACGTGCTGGCTGCATCGGAGACGCTGCCATACGATCAGGCGTTTTATGACAAGCAGGCGAACCGGGAGCGCGCCGACCTGCTTTCCGACGCGATGGCCTCCGGCCACAAACATGCCGATTCAAACGACATCACTGCTGGAGTAGGGCACATTATGGGAAACGGCGGAGGAACGCAGACCGCTTCCGTCATGCTCTTCATGGACGCGACGAAGGTAATTCATGTAGGCGAGACCGTTGAGTGGACGACCGCCGAAGCAGTGACAAGCCACACGATTACGTTTGGCCCCGAGCCTGACCCGCTGAATCAGATTCCGCCTTCGGCTAATGTTACTGTAGACGCAGATGGCGCACGCCATGCCTTCCTTAGTTCGCCCTCAGACGTCGTGCACTCCGGATTCATTACCGAAGCGCCGCAAGATCGGATTGGTTTGGCACAAGCGCCGCTAGGAGTGACCCGCTTCCGCGCGACTTTCACCGGTTCTGGAGTTTATCTGTACAAATGCGTGCTGCATGACGAACTGGGCATGGTGGGGCAGATAATCGTGCTGCCGTAAGCCGCGGTTTAACAAAATGGGAAAGCCCGACCGCAGTCCCGCGACCACACTAGGGAAGAGTGAAAGCGACGACGGAGTCGCCGAGTTTTTCTTCCGTGATTTTGGGATGGCCGCCCGCGGCAATGACCACGTACTGCTTGCCGGTGGCTGAAACGCGATAGGTCATGGGCGTGGCGTTGCCGCAGGCAGGAAGCGGAGCTTTCCACAACTCCTTGCCGGTTTCGATGTCGAAGGCGCGGATATGGCAATCCGTCGTACCGGCGATGAAAACGAGTCCACCAGCTGTGGCGATTGGGCCGCCAAGGCTGATGGCCCCGCCCGGGACCTCTTGGTGCGATCCGCCAAAGTTCTCCATCGAGCCTAGCGGAACCTGCCAGCGGATTTTTCCTTCCGTCATATCCACGCCAGTAAGGTAGCCCCAGGGCGGCGGGCTGCAAGGAAGGTCGGAAGGCGACTGGATAAAACGACGATAGAGACCGTAAGGCGCGCCCAGTTGGTCGCCGTAGTCGCCGTCTTCGGTGCGCGAGCTACGATCGTTGTATTTCTCGCGGGGAATCAGGCGGGCGATGGCGGCAATGTTGTTGGTGTTGGTGACGAGGAGGCTACGCTTGGGGTCGAAGGCGTAGCCGCTCCAGGTCATGCCGCCGAGGTTTCCAGGAACCATGAGCGTGCCTTGCAAGCTGGGCGGCGTGAAAATGCCTTCGTTGCGAAGATGCGAGATGTAATTGCGGCACCAGTCCCGGTCTTCGGGGGTCGGTCCCCAGGCCTGGTCGGCGGAAAGGGTTTGCGGAGCGAGCGGAGGAGGTTTTAGAGGAAAAGGCTGCGTAGGCGAGGCGACTTCGCCAGGAACGTCGCTTTTGGGGACGGGACGCTCCTCGACGGGAAAGACGGGCTTGCCGGTATCGCGATTCAGGGCGTAGAGCAGACCGGACTTGTTGCCTTGGATGACGACGGGAACGTCTTTGCCATCGAGGCGCAGCGTGGCGAGCAGTGGAGGCGCGGCGCTGTCGAAGTCCCAGAGATCATGATGAACAAGTTGGAAGCCCCAGACGAGCTGGCCGGTTTTGCCGCGCAGGGCGACGACGGAGTTGGACCACTTGTCGTCGCCGGGACGAAGACCGCCGTAGTAATCGGGACTGGCGCTGCCTGTCGGGACGAAGAGCAGGTCGCGCTCTTGGTCCACCACCATGATGGACCAGGCGTTGCCAGCACCGCTGCGCCAAGAAGGGCCTTTGCCTTCGGCGGCTGCCGCGGTGGGATTCGCGGGAAGGGGATCCCAGCTCCAGCGGAGAGCGCCGGAGCGCGCGTCATAGGCGCGGACAACGCCGCGGGCCATGTCGACGCGATGATTATCGTCGATGGCGGAGCCGACGACGACGAGATCGTCGATGACGGCGGGCGGGGAAGTCATGTGATACCAGCCGGGATCGTATTGGAGCACATCGCGGAGGCTGACTTGGCCGTCCTTGCCGAAATCGCCGCAGGGGGAGCCAGTAGCGCCGTCGACAGCGACGAGGCGAGCGTCTTGCGTGGATTCGAAGATGCGGCGATGGCAGGGCTGTTTGGCGGAGCGGGTTGGATCGAGCCAAGTGGCGACGCCACGATTGACTAGGCCGTCGCCGTAGTCGCCCTCGAGGTCAATCTTCGGGTCGTAAGCCCAGCGCTGCTTGCCGGTTTCGGGGTCGAGGGCGACAATGCGATTGAAAGCGGTGGTGAGATAGAGAGTGCCGTCGACAAGAAGCGGGGTGGTTTCCAAGCCACTGCGCTTTCTGCGGCCACCGCCTTCGGAAACGTCGCCGGTGTGGAAGGTCCAGGCGACTTTGAGTTGAGAGACATTGTCTCGGTTGATTTGCGTGAGCGGGGAGTAGCGCATGCCGCCGGCGTCGTGGCCGTAGTAGGGCCAGGAATCGGCTGAATTTTCGGATGCGGAGGGAGCGGCGGCCCAAACAAGAAGAGAGCACCCAGCTAGAAACAAAATAAGGAAATAGTTGGACTTGCGTTGATTCCTCATTCTTTGGCGCCCCAGACGAAAGACGAGATTGTACACGGGTTTGTTCCGTATAGCCGGGGCAGGTGCGGTTTTTCTTCCAGAATCTGCGAAAAAAGACTTACGGTTCTACGCATTCTCCGAGAATTCAAGGCTGCGACTCCGCGTCGGGACAGGTGTGCTAGAGTTTTTGTGCGATGAATAGGCTCGGAATCTACGTGCAGGTGCCGTTTTGCCAGACGAAGTGCACCTATTGCAATTTCCATACAGGCGTGGTGGCGAGGGAGCGGTTTGCGCCGTATGTGGAGACAGTGTGCCGGGAGATTCGGGAGCATAGGGGGTTGTTGAGGGCGGCGCGGATACGGTTAGGCAGCGATGAAAGGCAGGACCACAGCCAGGAGTGGCTGTGCTACGGGGTGGATACGGTTTATTTTGGAGGCGGGACGCCAAGCTTATTAGAGGCGGGGCAACTGCAAAAGATTTTGGAAGTGATGGGAGAAACATTTCGTGTAGACGGCTCGCGCGGGGTTGAATCAGACGATGTTTTTTTAACACAGAGGACACAGAGCGAAGAGGCACAGAGATCACAGAGAAGAGGATTAGAGCCGGAAAACAACCGAAGAACGGCAAGATCGGATTGGGTCGAGAGGGGATTCTGCAAAGACGAGTTTGACGAGGTGACGCTGGAGGCGGACCCGGAGACGGTCGAAGAAAAAAAGGCGGCGGCTTGGGTGGAGGCGGGGATTAACCGCGTGAGTTTTGGCGTGCAGTCGTTTTCAGATGAAGAGTTGAAGGCGGCGGGGCGGATGCACCGGCGCGCGGATATTCATAGGGCTGTGCCGATTTTGCGCGATGCGGGGATTCGAAACATCAGCTGTGACTTGATTGCGGGATTGCCCCGCCAGACCAAGGCGAGTTGGAAGCAATCGCTCGCGGAATTGATTGCGTTGGGGCCGGAACATGTGTCCGTGTATTTGCTGGAGGTGGACGAAGGGAGCCGGTTGGGGAAGGAGTTGCTGGCCGGAGGAACGCGGTACAGCGCAGGGAAAGTACCGAGCGAAGACGAGATGGCGGAATTTTACCAAATGGCGCAGGAGGAGTTGAACGCGGCGGGATATAGGCATTATGAGATTTCGAATTGGGCGAAGCCGGGATTCGAATCGAAGCACAATTTGAAGTATTGGCGGCGAGAGCCGTATTTGGGATTCGGCGCGGGGGCGCATTCGTTTTCTGGGATGCAGCGTTGGGCAAATGCTCACGATGCAGCGGCGTATGTGAGCGCAATCGAGAGCGGACGATTGCCGGTGGAGCAATTGGAGACGGTGAGCGCGGAGCAGGCGCTCGAGGAGGAGTTGTTTCTGGGGTTGCGACAGTTAGGTGGAATCGACGTGGGAAGGATTGAGAGAGAATACGGAGTCGCGCTAAAAGGACGATTCGAACCGCTTGCCGCCGCGGGATTGGTGCAACGCGATGGAGATGTGGTGCGGCTGGTGGAAGAGAAGTTGAGTGTGTCGAATGAGGTTTTTGTGGAACTGATGAAGTAAGGAAGGAAGTAAGGAAGTGACGAAAAAGAACGAAGAATAAAGATAAACGCAGCGACGCAGAGCACACGGAGATTACGCAGAGAAGAGGCAGAGAGCGACGGACCGACCTTGAAGTCGACGGCGAGGTTTAAGAGAGAGGACACAGGCAAGAAGAAGCGAGAAAGCAGATCCCTCGCTCCGCTCGGGATGACAATCGCTTTTGGCAGCGGCGGCTTTAGCAAGGATGCGAACTGGAGAAAGAAAATGAGTTACACGGTGGCGAAGGGGAATCAGAGAGTCGATCCAGACGAAGTAAAGCTGAGCGGGAAGGCGCCGGAAGGTGTCGTCGATTTGCGAAGCGACACGGTGACGCGGCCGACGGCAGAAATGCGGCAGGCGATGGCAGTGGCTGAGGTCGGCGATGATGTGTACGGCGAAGACCCAACCGTCAACAAGCTGGAAAAGCGTGCGGCGGAGATTTTTGGGAAAGAAGCGGCGCTGTTTGTGCCGACGGGATGCATGGGGAATCTGATTTCGATTAAGATCTGGACGCATCACGGCAGCGAAGTGATTTGCGAAGAGCGCAGTCATGTGAATTTGTACGAGCTGGCCTCGATGTCGGCGATTGCCGGATGCATGCCGCGCGTGGTGCGAAGCGAAGATGGGATTCTGACGTGGGAAGAGATTAAGGCAGCGATCCGGCCGAAGATCTATTACGACTCACAGACGGCCCTGATCTGCCTGGAAAACACAAGCAACATGGCGGGCGGAACGGTGTACCCAACCGACCGTGTGAACGAGATTTGCGACGAGGCGCATAAACTCGGGCTAAAGGTTCATTTGGACGGCGCACGAATTTTCAACGCGGCCACAGCGTTGGGCGATCACGTGGCCGTAATGACCAAGAAAGTGGATTCGGTGATGTTCTGTTTGTCGAAGGGATTGGGCGCGCCTGTCGGGTCGATGGTCGCAGGGTCAAAAGGGTTCATCGAAAGGGCACGGATTTATCGAAAGATGTTTGGCGGCGGAATGCGGCAGGCGGGTGTGATTGCGGCGGCGGGGCTGATTGCGCTGGAGAAGTCGCCAGCGCGGCTGCATATCGATCATGAAAATGCCAAGCTCCTCGCCGAAGGAATCGCAAAAATTCCGGGATTGAAGATCGATCCGCAGAAAGTGCGATCGAACATTGTGATTTTTGATTGCGCAGGGACAGGAATGACCGCGGTGGAATTGTGTGATGCGGTGCACGCGCATGGCGTGTGGGCGCAGGACACGGCGCCCTATTTGGTGCGCGTAGTGACGCATTGCGACGTGGACCATGCGGGCTGCGAACGGGCGCTGACGGTATTGAAGGAAGTGGTGACGAAGAAAAGGAAGGCCGGTGCATGAACGCAAGACGATTAGCTGCTCTGTGCGGTGGGATGGCATGTTTGCTGCTGGCGCAAGCGGCAAGCATGGGGCAAACGTCTCCCGCGAAGAGTAGCAAGCCGGCGCCAACGGCGGAAGAGGCGAAGAAGTACATCGAAAACGCCGAGAAAGAGCTGTTCGATCTTGGGGTCAAAGCGTCGCGTGCATCCTGGGTGCAAGAAAATTTCATTACTGAAGATACGGAAAAGATCGCGGCTGATGCGAATGAAGTGTTGAACACCGCGAGCGCAAAGTACGCGAAGGAAGCGCATCGTTTTGACGGATTGAAGCTGGTGCCGGAACTGGGCCGCAAGCGGCTGCTGCTGGAACTAGCAGCGGGATTTCCAGCGCCGAATGATTCGAAAGCGCAAAAAGAGCTGGCGGAGATCCTGGCATCGCTGGATGGCGATTATGGAAAGGGGAAGTGGTGCCCAGACGGGGAAAAAGGAAAGTGTCTGGACGTGACGGCAGTGGAAAAATTGATGGCCGAGAGCCGGGATCCGGACGAGCTGAAGCGAGCCTGGGCGGGGTGGCATGCGATTGGCGCGCCGATGCGGCAACGGTACGCGCGGATGGTGGACCTGGGAAATGCCGGCGCGCATGAATTGGGATATGCGGACGTGGGAGCGCTGTGGCGCTCGAACTACGACATGCCGCCGGATGATTTTGCGAAAGAAGAAGACCGGCTCTGGGAGCAATTGAAACCATTGTATTTGTCGCTGCACGCGTATGTGCGCGGACAACTGCGGAAGAAATATGGAAATGATTTGGTGCCGGCGAACGGGCCGATCCCGGCGCATTTGCTGGGAAATATCTGGAGCCAGGAGTGGAACAACACTTATTCGTTGATGGATTCGCCGAAGTCTCCGCAGAGCTACGACCTGACGAAGATTTTGCAGGAGCGGAAGACGGACGCGCGCGGCATGGTGAAGTACGGAGAGAATTTTTTCGTTTCGCTGGGATTTGCGCCGCTGCCGACGACGTTCTGGGACAGGTCGCTCTTCACCAAACCGGAGGATCGCGACGTGGTGTGCCACGCGAGTGCGTGGGACGTGGATTCGAAAGAGGATTTGCGGATCAAGATGTGCATCCAAATCCGCGAAGAAGACTTTCGGACAATTCACCACGAACTGGGACACAACTTCTATCAACGCGCGTACATGAATCAGCCGCCACTGTTTCAAAACAGTGCGAATGATGGATTTCACGAGGCTGTGGGCGATACTATCGCCCTTTCGGTGACGCCGGAGTATCTGAAGAAGATCGGATTGATTGAGACGGTGCCGCCTGCTTCTGGCGATATCGACTACCTGTTGCAGCAGGCGCTAGAAAAAGTGGCGTTTCTGCCCTTCGGTTTGCTGGTGGACAAGTGGCGCTGGGAAGTGTTTAGCGGGGAAGTGAAGCCGGAAAATTACAACCAGGCGTGGTGGGAGTTGCGAAGAAAATATCAGGGCGTCGCGCCGCCGGTAGGGCGAACGGAGGCGGATTTCGATCCGGGCGCGAAATACCATGTACCTGCGAATGTGCCTTACGCGCGATACTTCCTGGCGCGGATTCTGCAATTTCAGTTTCAACGCGCCTTGTGCAAGGAGGCCGGCTTTACCGGCCCGTTGCACCGCTGCTCGATTTACGGAAACAAGGTCGCAGGAGAAAAGTTGAATCAGATGCTTTCCATGGGGCAAAGCAGGCCGTGGCAGGAAGCGCTGGAGACATTAACCGGGCAAGAAGAGATGGATGCAACGGCGCTGGCGGCTTATTTTGCGCCATTGAAGGCGTGGCTGGACGAACAGAACAAGGCAAAAGGTTATCCTGTCGGCTGGTGAAAAGGCAGTTGTTAGTCATAAGTTGTAAGTTGTTAGTAGAAACCAAAAGATGACAGAAATGGCGGTTGTGGCCTGGAGTTGGACTTTTTTCAGCCTACCAACAACTAACCACTAAGAACTGTGAACTCCTCTCAGACGAGCGGGCCGGGACGCTTGAGGTAGCGGTCAATGATGGCGTCGGCGGTGCGATAGACGAAGGCAAGAACCGTCGGCGTGGGATTGGCGGAAGCATTTTGGGGAAACGTGGAGCCGCCGAGGATGAAGAGATTCGGAAGTTGCCAATGTTGAAGGTAAGGAGACACGACGGAGTGCGCAGGTGAGTCGCCCATGATTGTCCCGCCCTGAATGTGCGTGGAGTTGTAATGCGTGGCATCGTAGGAGCGCAAGCCGGAAAAAGGATTGATTTCATGCGCTCCCATAGCGCGAGCGACTTGGACACCGATTGGCGTGGCGAACTCGGTCATCTTGCGTTCATTGTCGCGCCAGTCGAGAGTCAGGCGCAGGAGCGGGTCGCCGAGCGAGTCCTTGTAAACAGGATCGAGATCCATGAAATTCGTTTTGTAGGCGAGATGTTCCCCAGCGAAACCAATCGTTGCAGTCCGGTCGTAGTAGGAGATCGCAGCCTTCTTCCATTCTGATCCCCAAGTTGCTTTGATGGAATTTGGAAGCACGCCGAAAGCGCCGATGGGCTGAAAGCCGTAGCCACGGGCCGCGAAATAGCCGCCGCGAATAAAATTCAGCGACGAGCGATCGAGATCGTCGCGGTCGAAGTCGCTGAAGAGGAATCCTGCGGAACCTGAACCCATAAAGCGATTGAGAGGCTGATCGAAAAAAACGGTGGCAGCCCCAATGCTGACTTGGTGCGTGAGATTGCTGCCGACGGTGCCGCGGCCGGTGGCGGGATCGTAAGGCTCGCCGATGCTGGAGAGCAGGAGTAAGCGGGTATTGTTGAAAGTCCAGGAAGCGAGAAAGACGAGCGAGGCAGGCTGGAAAATTTCCTGGCCAGAGGCGTCGACATAGGTGACGCCGCGAGCCGTGGCGGGCTTTGAAACGGGGTCAAAGGCGATGCGGCGGACCCAAGCACCCGCACGAAGAGAGACGTTCTTACGCTTCTGAATGATGGGCAGAAGAAGATTAGTGGGCTGGGCTTTGGCTTCCACCATGCAACCGAACCGGCCGCAGAACCCACAATAGGTGCAACCGCCGCGAGAAATGCCATCCGGGTTGGTGTAAGTCTGGCTGATATTCGCGGAAGGCGCCGGATAAGGATGGTAGCCGAGAGATTTGGCGGCGTCGCGGAATAGAGCGGCAAAGTAAGGAACCTTCGTTGGCGGCGTGGGGTATTCCTCGCTGCGCCAGCCTTCAAAAATGTTGCCCCCATCGAGCAGTTTTCCCCGGATGTTGCCTGCTTTGCCAGAAGTGCCGAGCAGTTTATCCGCACGCGTGTAGTAGGGCTCGAGTTCATTGTAGGTGATGCCCCAATCGTGAACGGCGTGCCCTTCGGGGAGAGCGTTCGCGCCATATTTTTGCGTTGTTTTTGTGAGCAATTCAAAACAATCGGGCAGGAAGCGGGGAACTTGCGCATTCCAGTGCTCGCCGGAGCCGCCAACGCCGGAGCCTGGCAGAAATGCTCCGTGCTGTCGAAGCGGGAGAGCTCGGCGCGAAGCATCGTGGCGGAGCGTGACGGTTTCTTTCGACAGATCCTGCATCATGCGGAGGCGAATGGCGAAATCGAGCTCGTCCATATCGGTGGAATAATCGAAAGATTGGCGGGACGGGCCGCGTTCCAGGACAACGATGCTGAGAGACGTGCGGGCGCCGAGTTCTTTGGCCATGAGCAGGCCGGCCCAGCCGCCTCCGACAATGACGGCGTCCACTGAGGGAAGCGTTTTCACGGCTCGTCCTCGCTCGGGCGAATCCTTGCACCGGTCGTTTGGCGAAGAGAAGCAGGTTTAGGACGAAACGCATGGCCGTAATACTTCTCGATTTCGTCGAAGTTGCTCATCCGCGGGCCGGGAAAGCCAATGAGTTGCCAACCAACCATGCCGGCATTTCCGCCGTGCATGGGATCGCAAAACATGCCTTCGATGGTGTTTTGGCGAAGGAGAGAAAAGAAAAGCGTGGATTCGACTTTGCGCAAGGCTTCGTCCTGCTCCGCGGGAGAGAGAAGATGAAAGCCTTGGAGGCTCTTCAAACCTTCGCGATAGATCTGCCGGGGCGTGGCGCTGCCTTGGTACCCGAGCTCGCGGGGTGCGTCTTCAAAGGGCGGGTGAGTGTAGCGAAAACGATCGAGGCCATAGGAACCTGCAAGCTGGCGATCGATAAAGATGGCCACCCCGGCTTCGCGAGCACCGGGGCCGGAGTCGTCGGAAGGGAAGATACGCGAGGCAGCGGCGGCCACAATGAGAGCTTCCGTTTCGGTCAAAACACGAAGCGGAATGCGAATCGTTTTGTGCTGTGCGGTGAGGAGGGAAGCTTTGCGGTCGAGAGAATAGACGAGGACGCCGCCCAGAGTTGCGGCGGAAAGAGTGAGAAAATGGCGGCGGCGCATATGCGGGAGTGTAACAGAGGAACGAAGGCAAAACACTGGCGGGGCGACGACCGTCGAATCGTGGTATAAATAGAACTTAGGCTGGGTATAGGAAAAACAGATAGTGGAAGGGGAGAGGCCGTGGAATTCGCATTTACGGAGGAACAGCAGCAACTGCGGAAGAGCGTGCGCGAATTTGCGGAAGGCGAAATCGCACCACACGTGATGGAGTGGGACGAGGCTTCGCACTTTCCGATTGAGATTATGCCGAAGCTGGCCGAGATGGGGCTGCTGGGCGTGATTTTTCCGGAGGAATACGGCGGGGCGGGCCTGGGTTACATCGAATATGC
>JAWOLO010000196.1:0-16349 GCA_033853375.1 Terriglobia bacterium | reverse complement strand
ATTGTTTCTTCCCCTCAGATTAAGTCAGCACCGACTGCGGCAGATCATCGGCCTAAAGCGTAAACGAAGAGCGTTAAGTTAGCGCTGCAACGTCAAGCTGACAGAATGGCGCAAGTGAGTCAGTGATGCCGGTCACAAACAGTCTGAGCGACTAGGCAATTCAACCTTTGACGCAGATCAATGGAACGAGGCGCGCAACCCGCCGGGCCAAACCCGCCCGTTCAGCGGCCTCTGCAACTGCATTCACATCTTTGTACGCGCCTGGTGCTTCTTCAGCAACGCCACGATAAGAACGCGTACGAATCAGCACGCCTCTGGCTGCCAGTTCGTCAATCAGTTTGCGACCTTGCCAGAGCTTGGTAGCCTGTGTTCGGCTCATGGAGCGGCCGGCGCCGTGGCAGGCCGAGGAAAAGGCAAGTTCTTCGCTGCGGCTTGTGCCAACGAGAATGTACGACTCTGTTCCCATCGTGCCGCCGATCAAGACGGGCTGCCCAACCTCACGTAGAGAAGCCGGCAGTTCCGGATGACCTGGACCGAAACTGCGCGTCGCCCCTTTGCGATGAACGAAGAGTTCTCGGCCTTCCCCATCGATGACGTGCCGTTCTACCTTGCATGTATTGTGCGATACATCGTAAAGAAGCATGAGCTCGGCTTCGGGAATTATTTCGGCGAAAGCGCTTCGAACAAGATGAGTGATGATCTGCCGGTTTGCCAAAGCGCAATTGGCGGCGGCCCGCATAGCGCCGAGATAGTGTTGGCCCAATTCTGACCGAATCCGGGCACAGGCAAGTTCGCGGTCTGGGATCGGTCTGTAACCATCGGCCACCATGGTTTTCAGATAGTCCGTCCCAACCTGATGGCCGAGCCCCCTGGAACCACAGTGTATGCTTGTCAAAACATCTTCCTGCTCAAGCCCGAGCAAATGCGCGGTCGAAGAATCAAAGATCTGAGCCACCCTCTGCACTTCCAGGTAGTGGTTGCCTGACCCTAGCGTTCCCATTTCTTCTGCTTGGCGCTTCTTCGCCTGATGCGAAACGAATTCAGGTCTTGCCTCAGATGCACTTCCTCCCTCTTCGATGCGTTCGAGATCCTCCTTACAGCCATACCCCCGAGCGACGGCCCACCGCGCCCCTCCGGACAGCATTTCATCCATCTCTTGGTTGCTGAGCCGGATCGCTCCCGTACTGCCAACCCCTGCAGGTATCTTGTGAAAAAGTGCATCAGCAAGATCGGCTTTGTGTGGATTCAGTTGCTCCACTGTGAGTCCGGTGCGCAACGCGCGCACTCCACAAGAAATGTCGAAGCCCACACCTCCCGCCGAGATCACCCCATCTTCCTGAGGATCAAATGCAGCGACACCGCCGATTGGGAAACCGTAGCCCCAATGAGCGTCCGGCATTGCATAGGCTGCTCGTTGAATTCCCGGCAAAGTAGCGACATTGGTTACCTGCTCGCGAACCTTTTCATCCATGTCGCGAATTAACTGCTCGCCCCCATAAATAATTGCGGGCACACGCATCTGGCCTGTTGGCTCGATTCGCCATTCGAACTCAGCAGTGTGTGTAAGCGTTTGTAGGTTCATAAAAATTCCTAATGGCGATTCAAACGTCGACTACGCACTGGGCGAGCCATTGACCGGTCTGATCACGTTCCACTTTCAGTGCGGTGACCGTGGCTCCTTTGGCCTCAACTGCTACGTGATGGCGTTCCGGGTCGACTTTTTCTCCGAAAAGGGTGGCGGTTAGCGAGCATCCAGATATGACCACGCGAAACCTGCTGAACAACATTCTGCGTACCGCCATTTCATAAATGACCGCGTTCAGCCACGTCATGAACAGCAATTCCAGGTCTGATGCGCTACAGTGGACTTCGACAGTTTCGCTCTGTCCGACTAAGGAAACATCGGCCACCACTGCCGTCAATGCCATCGCCGCTTGTTCGAAGGCCTCTTCGACAGATTGTCCAAACCCGCGTACACCAATATCGGAGCCGTGCGAGAAATGTTCCCAGCCGACTTTCGGGGTTACGGGAACCATATGTTGATTGGCTCCTACGCAGCAATCTTTACTCTCCCCAGGTCTGCCGACAGCAGAATGGCAGGATATCCCGGCTTCACAGCCGATTTCTTGCTGGCGCAGTGGCGCAGAAAATAGATGGGCGGCAGTAGGTTACGAAGTGCTTCCGACCCTCTCGGGCCGGTGCGTCGAAACTCCCGGGCGCCTCGCTTACGCTTCGTTCCTTGCCGCCGCCTCAGTCAAAGGATGAATATCTGCGTTGGTCAGACCCTGGCTGTTGCTTCGCACTAGTTTAGAAGGCGACCAAGGGGAATTCCTGTGCTCTCGGATTTTTTGATCCGTCGGGTCTTGGAAACTCTCTCCCATCGCATTTTCCATCCTTCAACGCTTCTCTACATAGCCCACCTGGCCCCGGAAAGCAGTGATTTGCATCACCGCTTGCATTGATGGCGGTTACGTCTTGAGGGCAGTCCCGGAATCCCCGGAACCGACGAATTCTCTTTAAGGTCCTGGTTGTTTTGCGCGTGATCCATATCACCTTGGCTGGTGACATCAGTCGCATGTCGCGCGGTCTTTGCGGATTATTCTGCATTTGTGATTGACGCAACTGACTCTTGGTGTGGAACAATGACGGCCAACAAGAATGCCTTGAGTGCTGACATCTTGTACAAACGATGCGATGAAACTCAACTGCCATTTAAGAGCACTGATGAATTGGAGGATCTCGGTGAGATTCTCGGGCAGTCCCGGGCGATGGAAGCCGTGCAGTTTGGCTTGGGCATCCAGCGCCACGGTTTCAACCTGTTCTTATTAGGTTCGACTGGAACTGGTGAGTATCCCGCCGTCCGCCGCTTGATCGAAGAGAAGGCTACGAAGGAACCGACACCTCCCGATTGGTGCTACGTCAACAATTTCGAGCGCTTTGAAAAGCCCCGTGCGTTGCAACTTCCTTCTGGCCGGGGAACCGCGCTTCGAGACGATGTCGAACGCTTGGTTGAAGAACTTCGTTCCGCGATGCCTGCTGCCTTCGAAAGTGAAAATTACCGCGCTCGGAGGCACGTTATTGAGGAAGAGATCAAGGAACGCCGTGAAAAAGCCTTGGAAAATATTGGAAAGGAGGCAGTAGCGAAAAACATCGAGTTGTTGCGGACTCCCACGGGATTCGTGCTCGCTCCGGTACGAAACAAAGAAGTGCTCGGTCCGGACGAGATGGCACAGCTGCCGGATGAGGAACTCAAGAAGATTGGCGCGGACATTGCGGAGCTTCATAAAAAACTAGAAGCCGTCATGCGGCAGGTCCCAGATTGGGAACACGAGGGGCGCGAGAGAATAAGACAGCTGAATGAGGAAGTCACCGTTTTCGCGGTAGGTCACCTTATAGAAGAGGTCCGTAAGAAGTATGAAGATTTACCGGAAGTACTCAAATTCTTCAGTAACATGCAACAGGACATCATCGAGAATGCCGACGAATTCCTTACCCCGCCGGAGCATCCACTCGCAGCCCTGATAGGCGCTCCTCAACCCCACTTTGCGAAAGGGTTCATGTTTTTCCGGCGCTACCAGGTGAACCTTTTTGTCGACCATAACGGTAATCAGGGAGCGCCGGTCGTCTATCTGGATCATCCGACGTATCAAAATCTTGTGGGCCAGGTGGAGTATCTCTCACACCTCGGGGCACTTTCTACAGACTTCAATCTCATTCGGCCCGGGGCCCTGCATAAATCGAACGGGGGTTATCTGATTCTCGACGCCCTGAAAGTCATTGCACAACCTTATGCATGGGAGGGCTTGAAGCGCGCACTGCGCTCCGGCGAAATTCGGATCGAATCCCTTGGCCAGATGCTGAGCTTGGTGAGTACCGTTTCTCTTGAACCGCAGTCTATTCCACTTCGAGTGAAGGTCATTCTTATCGGGGAACGAATGCTCTATTACTTGCTAAGCACACTAGATCCGGAATTTAACGATTTGTTCAAAGTAGGCGCGGACTTCGAAGAGCGGATGGATCGAACAGAGGATAACAACCTTCTCTACGCTCGCCTAATCGGTACGATTGCTCGTCAAGAGGGGTTATTGCCCTTTGAGACAAGCGCCGTTGCTCGTGTCATCGAGCACAGCTCACGGTTAGCGGGAGATTCCGAAAAACTGTTGACGCATCAGAAGGTTGTTGCAGATTTGCTGCGCGAGTCCGATTATTGCGCACGCGCGGTCTCGCATCATGCTGTTGCACCTGAAGATGTTCAGCGCGCCATTGACGGACAAATCCGCCGGTCGGACCGCATTCGTAACAGGCTTCAAGAAGCCATCCTACAGGGCACAGTTCTAATTGATACGAATGGTGTGCGTATTGGGCAGGTAAATGGTCTCTCCGTTGTTGAAATTGGGCAGTTCGCTTTCGGCCATCCCAGCCGAATTACCGCCCGCGTGCGCCTGGGGAAGGGAGAAGTTCTGGATATCGAGCGCGAAGTCGAGCTCGGAGGCCCCATTCACTCCAAGGGTGTTCTCACACTCGTCGGCTTCCTGAACTCACGATATGTACCGGAGCAACCCCTATCCCTTTCTGCAAGCCTTGTGTTCGAGCAGTCCTACGGCGCGGTAGAGGGCGACAGCGCATCGTGTGCCGAGCTCTTTGCGCTCTTGTCAGCCATTTCGAGAGTGCCACTCCGCCAATCGCTGGCCGTGACAGGCTCGGTGAACCAGCATGGGCAGGTTCAGGCTATTGGCGGAGTGAACGAGAAAATTGAGGGCTTTTTTGATCTTTGCAATGTTCGGGGACTTTCAGGAGAGCAGGGTGTCATCATTCCTCGAGCTAACATCCGGAATCTTATGTTGAAACAGAGAGTCGTGGATGCTGTAAGAGCCGGAAAATTCAACGTTTATGCCATCGATACGATTGACGAAGGCATTGAGTTGCTTACCGGTATGCCCGCAGGCGACCGAGGACCATCCGGCGAATTCCCCGACGGAAGCCTCAATCAAAAGGTGGAAGCTCGTCTCATGGAGTTCACGCAGAAACGTCTCGCTGCCGGTGCACAGTTGAAGACAGAGAGCCAAGTGTGACGATGCAGGCAGGCAAGCCTCCTATTCGACGAATTCTTGTGGCTATGGATGCTTCCCCTCAGAGTCTGGCTGCCTTACTTGCCGCTGTCGAATTGGGTGTCAAACTCGAAGCACAATTGTTGGGTCTTTTTGTGGAAGACATTGAGCTTTTGCGCCTCGCAAGCTCACCGTACGCACGAGAATTGCTTCTGCCCGCCGCCAGAGAAGCCCCGCTCGATCGCGCCGGTATGGAAAGAAAATTGAAAGCGCAAGCTGAACTGGCTCGGAAGGCGTTGGCGATGGCCGCGGATAGAGCGAAAGTAAAATGGGCATTCCGGGTCGCGCGTGGCAGCGTTCCCTCGGAAGTTTTGGCAGCAGCAGCCGGATGTGACCTCGTTGCTCTGGGGCGCCGCGGCTGGTCTCTGGCTAAGAAGTCCTGCATGGGCTCGACGGCATTGGCGGCCATAAGTGAAGCAGTGCCAACGCTGCTCTTATCCACGCGGGGAATGTTCACCGACCAACGAATTCTTACCTGGTACGACGGCACGCAAACATCAAAGAAAGGAGTGCTCGCCGCGGCGGAGCTCGCCCGAATCGGTTCGCGAAACCTGACCGTGCTCCTGCCGCTCTGCGAAGAGGAATCCGGCAGCTACCTTCAGGAGCAGGTTGCGCATCTGCTCAAAGGTAAGGAAATCCGACTCACTTTTGTGCGTATCGATGATTCTCACAAAGGGGACTTGAGTAAGGCCCTACAATTCGCACACCCCACGATAATCGTCTTGACTGGCAAAGAACCATTCTCCAAGAGAGAAGATCTCATCGCTCTCCTCGATGCCTTCGATGTGTCAGCCTTGCTTCTAGGAGATGGCCGAATCTTCGAACTCGAATGAAGAACTGACCTCTGTGCAGGCCATCCAAGTGGCGCTGGTCCAGCGAGATTCTACTTCTGCATCGTTTCCTTTTCAGCTTTCTTTGCTACCTTCTTCGTTTTTTTCATCATCTTCTTCTTTGCCATTTTTGTTCTCCTTTCGCTGAATTTGGGCCTGAAGGTGTTTCCGCATCATTTCGCGCAAAAATTAAGAAAAATGGTTTACGCGGAGCCCGCTCGGGATGCAGGATGGTGTAATCCATCCACTCCGCCGCCACTCACTCCAATGCTTCGTGGGCTGCCGCAGCCTTCTTTTCTTCAGGAGGCTCGGTTAATGTTGCCTCAGCCAGAAGCAACACGCTCGCTACAGAAACAGCGTTCTCAAGCCCGATGCGAACCACTTTGGTGGGATCGATGATCCCTGCCTCCACGAGGTCAACGTATTGGCAGCGGGAGGCGTCGAAACCATAATTCCCCTTGCCGCTGCGCATGCGATCCACGACCACGCCTCCATCTACCGTTGAATTCTCGGCGATCTGCCGCGTCGGAGCCTCCAGAGCGCGCCGCAGAATGATCATTCCGGTGCGCTCGTCGCCGGAGCACTTGGATTCCTCGGCCTCAATGGCGCCAGTCACTCGAAGCAACGCCAGCCCCCCGCCGGACACGATTCCTTCAGCTAGTGCGGCTTTCGTTGCGCTGATGGCGTCCTCAATGGCTTCCTTGCGGTTCTTCATCTCCGTCTCCGAAGGGGCTCCGACACGAATTACCGCGACGCCACCGGAAAGCTTGGCCAATCGTTCTTCCAGTTTTTCCTTGTCATAATCGGAAGTCGTTTTTTCAATTTGTTTGCGTAGCTCCGTGCAACGACCCTGGATGGCAGTCTTGGCGCCGCCTCCTTCGATGATTGTGGTCTTGTCTTTGTCAATGACCACTCGTTTGGCGTGCCCCAGTTCCTTCAAGCCAAGGTTCTCCATCTTCATGCCAAGCTCTTCGGCAATCACCTGACCGCCGGTCAGAATGGCTATGTCCTGCAGCATGTCTTTTCGCCGATCGCCAAAGCCCGGAGCCTTAACAGCAGTGGACAGCAGCGTGCCGCGCACCTTGTTGACAACCAGCGTCGCCAAAGCCTCCCCTTCTACATCCTCCGCAACCACCAACAACGGTCGGCCGGCTTTCGCCACCTGCTCAAGGAACGGAAGCATTTCATTAAGACTCGCCAGTTTCCTTTCGTGGAGCAGAATGAGCGCGTCTTCGAGTACTGCCTCCATCTTTTCGGCATCCGTCACGAAATACGGTGAGATGTAGCCCCGGTCAAACTGCATCCCTTTCACAACCTCCAAAGCCGATTCTGTCGTCTTGGACTCCTCGACTGTAATGACCCCCTCAGCTCCGACCTTCTCATAGGCATCGGCCACTAATTCGCCGATTGCAGGATCGTTGTGGGCGGAAATGGTAGCGATCTGTGCTTTCTCCTTTCGGCTGGAAACTGGCCGAGAAAGCCCCTTGAGTTCCTTCACAGCGGCAACCAACCCGCGATCCAGGCCACGCTTGAGGTCAACAGCGCTTGCTCCTGCTGCAACATTGTGCAGGCCCTCAGAAAAGATCGCGTGCGCCAAGATCGCCGACGTGCTTGTCCCGTCCCCTACGGCCTCTCCAGTTCGCTCCGCTGCTTCGCGGATCATCTGTGCGCCGAGGTTTTCCTCGGGGTCCTCCAACTCAATCTCCTTGGCAATGGTGATTCCGTCGTTGCACACAATGGGTTTTCCCCACTTCTTCTGAATCAGAACGCATTTGGATTTTGGGCCAAGCGTAATGCGAATCGCATCTGCTAATGCAGTAGCGCCGCAGAGCACTTTTTCGCGTGCGGCGGATCGAAAGAGCAGTCGTTTGCTGGACATCGGCGTTCTCCCCCCTCTTGGTTCATCAGGTGCGTACCCGCGTTGAACGTCCCGAATCTCACCTTCATTTTCAATGCGTTAAGCCGTTGCGTGATGTGATTGCAGGCATACCGAGACGTGATTATGCTCACGGATGTGTCTGGGCCGGCGTGTTACGCGATATGAGGTTGAAGATGTCCGTCCCAACGTTGCTATGAGAGTCATTGAGCGTTGGAGGAAGAAGAAATCTCGTCTAAAAGGAAGATCATATTGAACGCTTAAGCGCGCATCGCATATTTCTCAATCGAAATAGCAAAGGCGATAGTACGGTCTATTTTCCGGATACGGATTTGCCAAAGAATACGTGTGTCAAATGACAACGGGAATGAACGAAGCGATGAAAAGGCAGGCTGCCGTCGTCTGTCTACTAGCCTTGGCGGCCACTGCCCTGTATCTCTGTTATCTAATCGCGAAGCCGTTTCTTACTCCGCTCATCATTGCAGTCATGATCGCCATCGTGTTTCACCCGCTTCATTTGAAAGTTCAGACTTTAGTCCGCAAATCTAATGGAGCTGCAGCCCTCTCCACGACGCTCGTATTGCTTGTCGTGGCGATCCCGCTGGTGCTCCTCGGAATATCTGTCAGCAGAGAATTGGGTGATGCAATTCAGATGCTGCGGGAGCAAAGAGGATCACAAGTCAGCCTAAGTCCATACCTGGGTCATCTCCTCGAAAAATTGTCTGCGTGGCTTCAGAATTATGTGAATCTCTCGCAGCTCGATCCTCAAGCGGCTCTTTTGCGAGGCGTTGAGCAACTTAGTCGTTCCCTCCTGGCTGCCGGGGCTGCCGTCCTGTCCAACATGGCTTCCTTCTCGCTCGGTTTGGTCGTAATTTTCTTCAGCCTGTTCTTCTTCTTTCGGGATGGCGAAGTTATCCTGAGAGGATTCGCCGCAATATTTCCTCTGAACCCAGATCAATCGCGAAAACTTTTTGTCGGAATCGGTGAGACCATGACGGCGAACCTGTACGGTGGCTTGGCTGTGGCCGTTGCGCAAGGAACACTCACTGGTCTTGCGTTTGCAGTCTTGGGCCTGTCCGCTCCGATTTTGTGGGCGCTTTTCACCGCTTTGGCATCGTTAATCCCTGTTGTGGGATCGGCATTGGTGTGGGGACCGGCTGCGATCCTTCTCTTTCTCACGGGGCACTGGATTAAAGCGACCATTTTGCTTGCCTGGGGAGCAGGCATCGTGGGGCAGATTGACGCCGTGGTACGGCCTTACGTCATTGGCACCCACGTCAAGGTGCACACGTTGCTAGTTTTTTTCTCATTGCTCGGCGGCGTCGAAGCATTCGGTGTAGCGGGAATTTTCATCGGGCCCATCGTTCTTTCCTTCACGATGGCGATCCTGGACATGTTGAAAACGACGGACTTTTCGTGGAAATCGGCTCCGTGAGCCACGTTTTGCTTTTGGGCCACAGAGAACTGGGATACTGTGATTCGAAACGAATCTTCTCCTGGGTAATATGGATCCCGCATCTGATTTGACGAAACGTCAACTCGTAGGACTCAGCGAGCAGGAAGCTGCATGCCGGCTCGCTACAGACGGACCCAACGAGTTGCCTTCGTCGAAATCCCGCAGCACATTCAAAATTGCCATCGAAGCCATAAGCGAGCCGATGTTTCTGCTGTTGGTCGCGATCGGAATTCTGTATCTCGTCTTGGGGGACCTGCGCGAATCTCTTGCTTTGCTTGTGGCTGTGTTTCTGATCATTGGTATTACTCTCTATCAAGAGAGCAAAGCCGAACGCGCTCTCGAAGCTCTCCGGGATCTCTCGAGCCCACGAGCTTTGGTCATACGCGGCGGCACCGAGCGCCGTATCCCGGGCCGTGAGGTTGTCACAGGTGATCTGATCATTCTTTCCGAAGGCGACCGCATTCCCGCAGATGCGGTCGTGGTGGCAACCTCAGGTATCACCGCTGACGAATCTCTGCTAACCGGCGAATCGGCTCCCGTTCGAAAGGTTGCTGCCGCGGGAGAGATACACAAAATGGGACGTCCAGGCGGCGATGATCTTCCGTTTGTGTACTCCGGTAGTCTCGTCGTGCAAGGTCGCGGATACGCTAGGGTGCTTGCAACCGGCAAGTCCACCGAGCTTGGCCGCATCGGCAAGGCGCTCGAAACCGTCGCTCCCGAGAGAACTGCTTTGCAGGTTCAGGTCGGCCGCATCGTGAGGATATTCGCCACAATCGGCCTCGCTCTGTGTTTGTTGGTCGTATTGGTCTATAGCATCAAACATGCCGACTGGGCCAAGGGCACACTCCTGGGTCTCACTATGGCCATTTCGATGGTGCCTGAAGAACTTCCCGTCGTATTGACTATTTTTCTTGCCATCGGCGCATGGCGCATTTCACGTCGAGGAGTTCTCACGCGCCGTATTCCGGCCATCGAAACTCTCGGGGCTGCAACCGTCCTGTGTGCCGACAAGACCGGGACTCTGACGCAAAATCGTATGTCGCTACGTTCTCTTTGGGCAGCTAAGGAGTTCTTGGAAATTGCAGACGAAAGCAAGGTGCAACTCTCGAAGGAACATCAAGAACTGCTTGCGAAGGCCGTGCTGGCCAGCCAGGCGGAGCCGTTTGACCCGATGGAAAAAGCGATCCGCGGTCTTGGCCAGAAGGTTCTCCAGAATTTTGAACAACTGCGTGCAGGAATGCTCCTGCGCGAATACCCGCTCACGCGAACGCTGCTAGCCGTGACCCGCATTTGGGATTTTCAAAATGCGGTGGGCCACACTGTTGCAGCAAAGGGAGCACCGGAAGCCATCGCCCAGCTTTGTCGTCTCACTGAAAAAGAAATGGGTGAAGTAATGCCCAGGGTTGCGCAAATGGCGAGCCATGGTTTGCGTGTCCTGGGAGTAGCGACCGCGGCGGCACCGAAGGCGAGCTTGCCCGCTTCTCCCACTGAATTGAATTTCAAGTTTCTCGGGTTGCTCGGCTTTGAAGACCCCGTTCGGACAGCCGTCCCAGGCGCCATTCGCGAATGTGTGACAGCCGGAATCCGCGTTGTGATGATCACCGGCGACTACCCAGTCACGGCACGAAGCATTGCGCGAACCATCGGGTTACCGCGCCCCGACGAGTGCGTCACGGGCCCTGAAATCGACGCCATGGATGAAAGCGAGTTGCATGAACGTGTGCGGACGACGAACATCTTCGCGCGCGTCGTTCCCGAACAAAAACTGCGGCTCGTCCAGGCGCTTCAAGCCAACGGCGAGATCGTCGCAATGACCGGAGATGGAGTGAACGACGCACCTGCTCTGAGGGCGGCCAACATCGGTGTGGCCATGGGCGGAAGAGGTACGGATGTCGCGCGTGAGTCCGCGGCATTGGTTCTGCTGGACGATGATTTCTCGTCAATTGTGGTCGCCGTGCGCTTAGGCCGGCGAATCTTTGACAATCTGCGCAAAGCCATGTCGTATGTACTAGCGATCCATGTTCCCATAGCCGGGATGTCTTTGCTCCCTGTGCTGTTCGGCTGGCCTCTGGTTCTGTTGCCGCTGAACATCGTGTTTCTGGAATTGATCATTGACCCCGCCTGCTCGACGGCGTTTGAGGCCGAACCGGAAGAAGCAGACGTCATGCGGCGTCCGCCGCGCCAGCCTGGGAAGTCCATTTTTAGTACGCGCAATATTCTTCTGAGCTTGCTTCAAGGTGTCGGGGCATTATTGAGTGTCCTGGCGGTTTTTGTGATAGCGATTTACCGAAGACAGGGAGACGCGGATGCTCGCGCGCTGGCATTCACCACGTTGATTCTCGCTAATCTTGGGCTGATCTGGACAAATCGCTCGCGAACGCGAACCGTTCTGGAAACATTACGATCTCCAAACGCGGCGTTATCGTGGGTCACTCTTAGCGCGCTAGTCTTCCTGGGGCTGGTGCTCTATCAACCATTTCTGCGCGGATTGTTCCAATTCTCCACGCTTCATGCTTTGGATCTTGCCATCTGCTTCGGCGCCGCTGCCTTCGGTGTTGTTCTGGTCGACTTTTGGAAACTCGGAAGCCGTCGGGGGCTGGATGATTGTCACCTTTAGGTTTTGGGATTGTCGCAGACCCGTTTGTTCGAGATGAGAAAGGGTCCACCACATGCTTTTCCCTTGGAATGGGTTGAAAACACATTGTGAAGGGAGAAGGCTATGGCCAATCCACACTGCCGTAAGGAGTGTCCTTTCGCAATTCCGGAACCGGACGAAACGCGACCAGAACGCGAGTTTCCCTAGCGATTTCCCGATGGCTGGCCGGCATTGCAACGTGCGAACTTGAGTCAAGCGATTTCTTCTGGCGTCTGTCGGGTAGTAACCGGCAACGACCGGCGCTTGAAGAGTTTTCGAGCTTGTCAATTCCCGGCGTGTAACCTTAAGGAAATTGCTTAGGTATTCCCGTGGAATGCTCTTAATGTAGGGGTTCACCAGCCAGGCAAAGATAGCAGGGACGCTGCGGCTCAAAGCAATGAATTCGATTTGCATATACGTGCCGCCGTCCTTTTCCTCGAAGCGTGTGTACATGTACAAGCGCCAGAGAAAGCCGCGGTCGTTGCCAACGGGCTTTTCGCGTTCCTCTGCCGTACCTGGATGCTCCACCTCCGCAATTCGTGTGGAGTACATGCGGCTATATTCCCGCGTGGCATTCAAGGGAAAATACTGAATAGCGAATTCCGCATTATAAACAGCTGTGACAACGGCCTTCCGGTAAAGGCGCAGGTAAACCTTGAAGCTTTGATCTTCTCGGCTGAGCAATTGGGAACGTTGAATGTCCGGTTTGTAAAGCGACTGATGGTGGTCATAATCCTGCAAGAAAGTCACAACTTGCTTAAGGTCAACGCCAGGCATAAAGACAAGCGCTACCCAATGATGGATCAGGCCGTCAGGAACAGAAATTTTCCTGTTGCTCTGACGGGTTTCGACACTTCGCACCATGATCTGACCATTAGTAAGTTGCTCCCGCCACAGATCCCGCTGCTGTTCGGGGAGGGAATCAAAATAGAGAAACAAGTCAGGGTTCGAGAGCTCACTTTCCATGCGCGCTTCAGTAAGCTGAACATACAGCTGAAACACCTCAATGGTGTGCTTCTTCAGTTCAGCCGTAACACCACACGAAGAAGTGAGCAGGAAAAGCGCGAGTAGAGGCAACATCCGTTGGAGGAGTGCTTGGAGGATTCGATCGGATGCGTGCGGCCCGTCTTCCTGCCTTTTGTTTGTCACGTCGAACACAGTGTTCGCCTCAAATCCGACATCGCTCACGCGATTAGCGTAGCACTACCCCAGGCGAACTACAGGCTTCCTGCCCGGCCCGCCGTGTAGAAAGATTAATGGCGGATTGGCGACGCTCTCGCCGCGGATCATTAGCCACTGCTCGAGTCCGCCGAGGCGGAGATAGCCGATCTCTGCGATGCTGCCTGGCAGGCTCTCGCCCTTGTGTCCGCGAAAGGGCCGCGTTTACCCCGGGTGTTTCATGTGACATCCTCTAGCTTCAAAGTTCAGAATAAATCTCGAACTGCCTTGTGTGACCTGTGCTCCGATCTCTGACTGAACCAGAAACTCAAGGTAGGTCTTTGCGCCGATCGCTCTCGGGCACGGACTCTCTAACGTCATCAATTTTTTCTCTTCCGCGATTTATTTGCCCTTTTGTTTTTCAGGGGTCTGATGCGCTTCAGTACCCGTCCCTTGTGGATAGCCACGTGGTCCGTTTTGTCGCTCTTGATGAGATATTGCGGTTCATCTTTAGAGGCGTGGTGGACATAGCCTTTATACCGGTAATCCGCAGTTAGTTTCCGCAGGATGACACCTCGCACCCGTCCTGCCTCGGAATTCCACTCCACATGATCGCCGCGTTTGAATATCTTTCGCATGAGTTGCACCTTCCGCAGAGAATTCGCTCAGAAAGAACGAACTACGAGACTCGGGAAGGACGCCAATGCTGTTTAGTCGTAGTTGTAACTAAAGTTCGAAGGACCATCGCTTGCCGCAGCCGCCGCTCGAGCGTTCGTGCGCCCTGAAGCTTGCTTCTCCAGAAAGAAATCGAGATTGCCGGGCATGACCAGGTGCGGCGCAAGGGCAACACGAAAGGCGGAGCACTTGCCATGAACGAGAAACTCTTGCAGAACGCGAAACGCGAGCCTTCCCTGCGTGTGCGGGCGCTGGTAAATCGTAGCGGTCACTTTTCCAGCGCGAATTTGTTCGATGAGAGCAGGAAACAGATCCGTGGCGATGATCGTAAGACGGTCCAGCAATTGAGCGTCCTTTGCAGCCTGAATCACCGGCATCGAAGCCTCGGTGGTCACATAGATTCCCGCCAAATCCGGATGGGCCGCAAACAGCTTCCGGCATTTGTCATACGCTTCCGGTTCAACGTCATGGTCTTCAATGGGATCGAGAAGAGACATCTCAGGATGAAAAGTCTTGAGAGTCTTCTCAAAGGCGGCCAGCTTTTCCGTGTGTTCCGTAATGTCCAATGCACTTAAAGTGATTGCGACTTTGCCCCTGTGATTCAGAAATCTTCCCATCAAATCTCCGGCTAAAGCGCCGCTCGCCATGGTGTCCACGGAAACGACCGCGAGCCTATTGGACTCCGGCGCATCGGTGGAGACACAAACAACCGGAACTTTTGATCGTGATGCCCGGCGTATCCAAATACGCAAATTGCGAGGGCGGCTAGGAAACAGAATGATGCCATCCGACTCCCCAGCCAGAGCTGCCTCGAAAGCCTCTTCCTCGCCCTCCCCCAAACAGGGAAAAGTGCGGAACTCAATTTCCGCGCCGTGCGTGCCGAGAGCCTGAGCTTCTTCTTGAATTCCACTGCGGACTTCATCCCAAAAGGAAGTCGTACCTTTCAACGTATTGACGGAAATTCGGAACTGCTTTTTTTGGGAGAGGAGGCGCGCCGCCATGTTGGGACGGTAGCCCATGTTCTTAGACACCTGCAGGACCCGCATCCTAGTCATCGGATTCACGCCGGGATGGTCATGCAAAGCGCGGTGCACTGTGCCGGTGGATATCCCCAGGGCATCTGCGATGTCAAAAAGTGTGACGCGGCGGCTCATGGTCGTTGTTCGAATGAGTCAATTCATGGCAGCCAAAAGAGCCCGAAGAGCCGAAGGAAGCGAAGGTTTGATCAACGGGGCAGAAAGCGAACCGTTGAGCACCCAAAATCTTGACGGCTTGGACTAGAAAGGCTCCGTAAACGTTTACGGTCACTACTCTAGACTGGAAGAAAAGCGCGAGCAAGAAATTTGTGCTGTGTCATGAACTTGTCGGTGAGGAAAGTACGGAAATTCCTATTTCTGCGGAGAATTTTCCATTGCGCCTGAATCAACAAACGACCACAAATCTTTGAGCATTTTTAAGACAGAGAAGGTTTGAAGACGAACGTTAGAAAATGCAAACGATTGCAAAATGCCGGTGCGACAGGGAACTGTGGTCGGGCCCGAAGACAACGCAGACCCATCCGAGGGAGGGCCGATAAACCGTAGGCTGTGGATTGTAAGAGACTTAAAATCAGCGAATTACACCTTTAGCCAAAATCTGCCGGGGGAAATTCGTAAACGTTTACGATTTTTCTTGACAATATCGATATTTTGCGTAATAAGTCTGCGCAAACACGGTTGCAAGCGTTCCCGAATTTGTCGGTCGATTCGGCTCGAGCGCTTACTCACTGTGGTGGGTGTCTGGTTGTGCCGGTCCCGAATTTCAGGCTAAGGCGGGTTAGCGCATCGCGCGCGGCCCAAGAAATTTTGTTTGGGGGTGAGATTGTGTCAAATCGTTCCCTTCGTTGTTCTATTTTCCTTGCTTTCGTAATTCCTGCGTTTCTAGTTTCGTCGATCTTTCTGCAGCCGGCTCTAGCTCAAACCGTCACCAGCTCCCTGAGCGGCACCGTGGCCGACACAAGTGGTGCGGCTGTGCCTGATGCGAAAGTGGTGCTGACCAACGAAGGCACCAACGTGTCTCAGACAGCCACAGCAAATAATACCGGCTACTTCTCCTTTACGGCCGTTCTTCCTGGAACGTACACATTGACCATTTCGGCAAAGGGTTTTTCCACATGGCAAGAAAAGGGCATCGTCATCTATCAGCAAGAGAGCCGAACGGTGACGAATATCGCGCTGAAAGTGGGCGCGGTCGCGGAAACGGTGGAGGTTACGGCGGCCGAGCAACCGGTGCCGACCGACAGCGGCGTCACCAGCACTACGTTGAACAACACGCTGGTAAGCGAGATTGCCATCCAAGGCCGCGATGCCGCGGAGCTGATCCGCCTGATGCCGGGGATGGCCATGAACAGCGGACTCGGCAACACCCAGTGGAACAGCGCGCTCACCCAGATCAACAACGGCCCGATTGGGAATTTTACCGCTGGCGGCAGCCAACCGAATGGGGGCATGCAGTTGGTTATGGACGGTTCCGTGATTACGGACGCCGGAAACCAGGGAACGCAAATCGCCAACATCAACCAGGATATGACGCAAGAAGTTACGATCCAAACCTCCGCTTTCGACGCCGAGCA
>JAWOLO010000195.1:0-9573 GCA_033853375.1 Terriglobia bacterium | reverse complement strand
CGAGGAGGATTCGGTGAGCGAACGATCGACGAGTGGCGAGGGGGCCGCAGTTCGCGAACAGGCGTGGAGTTCTACGGCGCCGCCGGGAGAATTCCGGACATACATCTCTGCGAAAGAAAGCCTTAAGGAATTCACCGTTCGCGCGGTGATCCTGGGTGCCATCTTCGGCTTGCTGTTTGGAGCGGTGAGCGTGTATGTCGGCTTGCGCGCCGGGCTCACCGTCTCCGCCTCGATTCCCATTGCCGTGCTTTCGATCAGCATCCTGCGGGCGTTCGGCCGCTCCACCATCCTGGAAAACAATATCGTGCAAACCACTGGCTCCGCAGGAGAATCACTCGCCGCCGGCGTGATGTTCACGCTGCCTGCGCTGATTTTTCTAGGCTTCGGCTCGGAATTTACCTTTTGGCGGATTTTTCCGCTGGCGTTGCTGGGAGGCTGGCTGGGCGTCTTGTTCATGATTCCGCTGCGCCGGCAACTCATCGTCAAGGAGCACGGCAACCTGACATTCCCGGAAGGCACGGCGTGCGCCGACGTTCTGGTTGCGGGCGAGCGCGGCGGCTCGTTTGCCGGACGCGTGTTTTGGGGCCTCGGCCTCGGCGGCGTGTACACCTTCATGATGAACACGATGCAGGCCTGGACCAGTCAACCAGAAGCGCGCCCGCGCTGGTTCCCTGGAGCCTCCTTTCGAGCCACCATCACTTCCGAATACTTGGGAGTGGGCTACATCATAGGGCCGCGAGTGGCCGGAATTCTCTTTGCGGGCGGCGTAATTTCGTGGTTGCTGGTAATGCCAGCGATTCAATTTTTCGGGCAGCTCGCAGGAAATACGCCGATCTATCCCTCCACCATTCCGATTCCTCAGATGACGCCGGACGACATGTGGCGCCAGTACATCCGGCCGATGGCGGCGGGAGCCGTCGCCGCGGCCGGATTGATCACCTTGATTCGAACGATGCCAACGATCATTTCCGCTTTGCGCGCCGGCCTGAAGGACGTTCGCGCGGAAGGGAATAACGCGCCCGCCACCAATGCCGCCAGCCGCATCGAGCGCGACATGCCCATGCGCTGGCTTATTACCGGCTCAGCCGCGATCATTATCTTACTATTCGCGCTGCTAACAGTTGCCCCGGTGAAAGGCGCGCACACTACGTGGTATCAGAATTTGCTCGCGGGCATTCTCGTGGTGATTTTTGGATTTCTTTTCGTCACCGTGGCTTCGCGTATCAGCGGACTGCTTGGCAATTCCTCCAATCCGGTCAGCGGCATGAGTATCGGCACGCTCATGGCCACGTGCGCGATCTTTCTCCTAGCCGGATGGACCACCCCAAGCTACGGCGTTCTCGCGCTTACCATTGGCGGATCCGTATGTATTGCTGCGGCGATCGCGGGCGCAACTTCGCAGGATTTGAAGACCGGCTATCTGGTTGGCGCTACGCCCGTGCTCCAGCAGTGGGGCCTGCTGGTTGGCGTGACTGTTTCCACTTTCGCTATCGGCATCACGCTTGGCCTAATGAATAAAGGCCTCGAAAAATACATTCCCACGCAAATCCCTGTCAATCTGCAAGCTTTGCCTACCGGCGTGAAAGTGGAAAAACCCTTCTTCGAACATTTGGGAAAGAACTACATCCTCATCAATGCCCTTGGTTCCAGTGAGATTCCAGACGGCGAATATCTGTACGATCCGGATTCCAAACGGATTGAGCTTCAGTGGGCGCAGGGAATCGGCAGCGATAAAGCCCCAGCTCCGCAGGCGCGGCTAATGGCCACCGTGATTAACGGCATCCTCAGCCAGCGTCTACCGTGGCGTTTGGTCTTGATGGGCGTTGCGCTGGTGGTCGCGGTCGAAATTCTTGGCATACGATCACTCGCTTTCGCTGTTGGCGCCTATCTGTCCATTGGAACGACCGCGACTATGTTTGCGGGAGGACTGGTCCGCGTGCTCGTCGAAGCAACCACGAAGAAGAAGGAAGAAAGCGAAGCCAGCCCAGGAGCTTTGTATTCCAGCGGCTTGATAGCGGCGGGAGGCGTTTTCGGCTTGCTGGGGATTGTCATCAACTTGCTGCAGGATCCCGAGATTCCTGCGCATGTACCGCATTGGGTTGCGTCTCTCCTTCGCTTGCCGTGGCGCGCAGACCTTTTTGCTTTCGGCCCCAAGATGTTCGGCCCACTGGCCACCAACAATCTCTTCGGCTTGATTATGTTTATGATCCTTGCGGGCACGCTTTTTTATTTTGCCCGCAAGAAGCTGGACTGAAAGGGAGTCATGGAGTCAAAAAGTCCAAAAGTTTAGGAGTCAAGAAGTCCGAGAGTCAGAAGCGAACAGGTGCTCTCCGTTTTTTTTCAACCCTTTGACCCTACGACTTTCGACTCTTCAAACGCTTTTCCACTCTTTGACGGAAAGCGTCTCCACACCGTAAACTTCGTCTATGTATTCACGGTCCGGCGTCAAGAGCTATCGGGTCAGTTTCGACTTCTATGTCACCCCGGCTGTAAAGTTTCTCCTGATCGCGAACTTTGCGGTTTATATCTTTGAAGTGCTCCTCTACCACTTTTCCGGACCGCCTGCGTATGCGGAGCTGGTGAAGTGGTTCGGCCTTGTTCCCGCACGCGTCGTTCCCCTTTTTTACGTTTGGCAGCCCTTCACCTACTTGTTCCTGCACGACGTGGAGAGCATCTGGCACATCCTCATGAACATGTTCATGCTTTGGATGTTTGGCCGCGAACTCGAACTCGTGTGGGGTAAGAGTCGTTTCCTACGCTATTACTTCCTTACGGGGGTCGGGGCAGGGCTCATCAACGTCATTGTCAAAATGCTTCCCGCGGTCTCGGGCTCCGGGATTCCATTAAGCGCGTACACCCCAACGATCGGCGCTTCGGGAGCCATTTTTGGAATTCTTGTCGCTTGCGCGATCCTCTTTCCTGACCGGCGCGTCTATATTTTCCCTCTGCCCGTCCCCATGAGCATGCGCACCGTGGTCATTATCATGACATTCCTGACGTTTCTCGGGACGTTTGGGCTGGGCGCGGATAGAGTGAGCCACCTCTGTCATTTGGGGGGATTGCTGGTGGGCTATGTTTATCTACGCCGCGGATCTTTTCTTTACAATCTGCGCAACAGCGTTTCCGATTGGCAGTATCGCCGCAATCGCCGGCGGTTCGAAGTTTACATGGGCAAGCACCGCAAGGACCCGCCCTCGCGCCCTGACAACTGGGTCAATTAAGCAGTTTTTGGTCTTCTGTAATCAATCGTCCAAGAACACCAGTGATGGATTATTTTCGACCCTCTTGCTGAGGCACTCAGCTTTTCGTCTTACACAAATTATTTTTGTTCCGCGGTTTTGTCGCCAACTGACCACTGAAAACTGACGGCGGAGAACTTAGCTCACGCCGGGCCGCCAATCACATGAAATTTCATGAAGTTCGTGGTGCCCCGAATCCCCATCGGCGTTCCTGCCACAATTCCTATGACGTCGCCCTTGCGCACCAACCGCTCTTCCAGCAACCGCTTCTCCGCAACCGCCGCCAACCCGTCGATCTTGCGCACATCTTGAATGTTTCGAGGATACACGCCCCAGATGAGTCCCAAACGCCGCCGCGTTTCCTGCTCCGGAGAAAACGCCACGATGGGAACCAGCGGGCGGTAGCGCGAAATCAGACGCGCAGTGAATCCGCTGTGCGTGAACACGGCGATCAGCTTCATGTGCAATTCGCGCGAGGCATGGCACACGAGTTCGGCCACCGTGCCCGGCACTCTCAATTGTTCCTGCTGTGCGGGCCGCGGAAATTCCCGGACGCTTCCCTCCGCCTCTTCAATAATTCGCGCCATCATGCTTACGGCCTCGATCGGATACTTTCCCGTCGCTGTTTCAGCGGAAAGCATCACCGCATCCGAACCGTCGAGAACAGCGTTGGCAACATCCGACGCTTCCGCGCGCGTGGGCCGCGGATTTTCTGTCATGGATTCCAGCATTTGCGTTGCGGTAATCACCGGCCGCCGCAGCTCTCTAGCCCTGGCGATAATCGTTTTCTGCACGACGGGCACGCGCTCGGGGCTCATTTCGACGCCGAGGTCACCGCGCGCGACCATCACCGCGTCGGCGGCGCGCAGAATCGCATCCAGATTTTCGATTGCTTGCGGCTTCTCGAGCTTGGCAATGACTGGCGCGTCTTTCCCGGCGCGGCGAATCAATTGCTTTGCCAGCAGTATATCTTCCGGCCGCCGCACAAAACTCACTGCGATGTAATTCGCGCCGTGCTTCAGTGCAAACGCCAGGTCTTCGCGGTCTTTTGGCGTTAGCGCGGGAACCCGCAGCTTCAATCCGGGAAGGTTGATGCCTTTGTGCTGGCCCAACGCGCCGCCGTTCACGATTTCGCAGATCACCTCCCGCTCGTGCACTTGTTCGACGCGCAACTCGATCAAGCCATCTGATAGCAGGACGCGATCGCCTCGATGCACTTCCCTGGGCAGTCCTCTAAATGTGGTGCTGACCCGCGTGGAATCCCCTAAGACTTTAGCCGTGGTAATGGTGAACCGCTGCCCAGCGCGCAACAGCACCGGCCCGCCGCCGGCCAGTGCCCCCGTGCGGATTTTCGGGCCTTGGAGGTCAGCCAGAATCGCAATTGGCTTTTCATGCTTCCCGGAGGCAGCACGAATCATCGTCACATTTCGCGCGTGTTCTTCGTGCGTCCCGTGCGAGAAATTGAGCCGCGCCACATCCATTCCGGCCACAAAGAGACGGTCAATCATCCGCGGCGTTGCGGTTGCCGGCCCGATCGTGCACACAATCTTCGAGTGACGAAAATTCATGCTTTCTTCCGAAAACGCACTAAACTTCAAACTTTCTATTATTCAACGAAAGCTTTTTCTCTATGATTTTCTTTTTGGATGGTTGCCTGCGGCTTTTGCTTTAGTAACGCGTGACCGCGAATTCCGTCACAATCTTCGTAAGCACATCCACGCCCTTCTCAAAAGCTGCCAGCGGTATGCGTTCGTCGTCGCCATGCATACGCCGCAAGTCCTCGTCGGACAGAGGAAACGGCACCAACCCATAAGCCTGAACGTTGTGCAGCCGCAACTGCGCAGAATCGGTCAGCCACGTTGACTGAAACGGCAGCGCCGGAGCGCCGCCGAATTCTCGCGAGGCCACTCGGCAAATCTCGTTATAAAAATCCGATTCGAGCGACGATGGCGGCGCCGCCAGCCCCGCGTTCGGCTGTACTTCCAGCTTTACCGCGGGATCATTCACCAGCTTGTTCAGATCATTCACCACCGTGTTGATCGAATCTCCCGGCAGAAGCCGTATATTCAGGTTCGCGCGCGCTTCTGCGGGAATCACGTTGTTGGCCACGCCCGCAGAGAGCACAGTGGGGGCAATCGTGTCGCGCATCATGGCATTCCACAGCGGGCTGGCATCGGACACAACGCGCTGCGCGTGTTCGCCGCGGTCCGGCGTATCCATCGAACGGATCCACTTCGCGATTTCGTCCTCCTCGAGCGGCGCGATGCCTTCAAAGTACCGCCGCACAATCGCAGTGAAGTGCACCGGCGCGGAATACGCTCCTATCTTCGCGACCGCCGCAGTCAAATGCACCACGGCATTATCTTTCGTTGGCTGCGAAGCGTGGCCTGAAGTTCCGCGCGCGATCACCGAGACATTCACGGCCACTTTCTCACTCGCCTGCACGCCGATGTATTGCAGTTTGCCGTTTTTCATGAACACGTTGCCGCCTTCGTTGATCGCGAATCCAGCGGCAAATTTGTCCCAGTATTTCGCAATAAGCGTACGAATGCTGGCGTCGCCGCCTCCTTCTTCATCAGCGGTCGCCAAGAAAATCACGTCGCGGTTGATATGCGCATTCGTTCGCTTCAGGCCAATGAACACCGCGAGATTCGCGGCAAGCATGCCTTTGTCATCAATCGCCCCGCGTCCATACAAATATCCGTCTTTGATCACTGCTCCGAACGGATCGACTGTCCACCGCGAACGCTCCACAGGAACCGTGTCGAGGTGCGCCACTAGCAGCAGCGCTTTCGATGGATCAGGCACCACCGAACTGCGCAGGCGCGCCACCACAGCGCTTCGTCCGGACCCCAAATCGAGAACGTCCGGTTTAATCCCTTCTTTCTCCAGCACTCCGGCGACGTACACGGCCGCGAGGCGTTCATTTCCCGGCGGATTGGATGTGTTGATCCTAATTAAGTCCGCCAGCCAAACCAGGGCTTCCCTGCGAACTGCGGCGTCGGCGCTGACAGATTCGCTGGCCGCTCTCACTGGCGTGTTCTGCGGGATTCCTTGGCCCTTCGCCGGAAGATTTGCCGCCAGGACCAGGGCAGATGCGCCCGCGATAACTTGCACCAACCGATTCCAATTCACCAATCCGCCCTCCTCCAGGAAATGGCCCACGTCCAGCAGGACCAGCCAGCTAACGTTTTGCTTCCAGAGTGCTTCATACTAACATGCAGGTATGGCGAGCCGGCCCGTTCATTGCCGGCGCATTGCTTAAATTCAACCAGCGGCCCAGAGCCGTGGTTGCAGGAAAACAGAAATCCTGGCGGGTTGCATTTTACGCCCGTCAACGAGGTCGCAACGATGAGACGAATCGCTTCGTTACTTTTGTTCCCAGCTTTGGCGGCTGTTTTGATGCTGCCGCTCACAGGGCAGCCTGCTCTTGCCCAGGCGCCCACCGGCCCGCAAGGCGGCCCGCCTCCTTCTCAGCAGCAACAGAAGCCCGCTCCGCAGCAAACTCCGCCTCCCGGGCAGCAACCGCCGCAGTCCGACGTCAGTATCAGCGTGGATGTTCCGGTTGTGACTCTCGACGTCGTGGCCGCCACGCAGCATGGCGATCTGATTCCCAATCTGAAGAGAGAAAATTTTCGCGTTCTCGATAATGGTGTACCTCAAGCCATCACGAATTTCGCCCCCACCGATGCGCCCATCACCATGGTCGTGCTCATGCAATTCAGCGGAAATGCTTACGGTTGGTTTGCCGCCTATGCCAAATACTGGGCGGACGCCCTTTTCCCGAACCTGCAACAAAGGGACTGGGTCGCTCTCGAAACCTTCGACATGAAAACGCGCATCGAGGTCGACTTTACGCAGAACAAGGACGAAGTCCGAAACGCCATTTACCATCTGTATTTCCCGGGGTTCAGCGAATCCAACGTGTTCGACGCGCTAATCGAAACCACGGAGCGGCTCAAGGACGTGAAAGGCAAGAAATCCATTCTTCTGCTCGCCAGCGGCGTGGACACTTTCTCCAAGCACACTCTCGATCAAACGATGAAGGCGCTTCGAGGCAGTGACGTGCCCATCTTTTGCGTGGGCCTCGGAAAAACCTGGACCAACTATCTAGACTCCATGGGCTCCATGAACCCTCATATGGATTATCTGCAGGCCGAGAATCAGCTTCGCACGTTTGCGCAGGAAACCGGTGGATTCGCATGGTTCCCACAGTTCGACGGTGAACTTCCGGACATTTTCCGCAGCGTCGCGGCTTTCTTGCGGCACCAATATTCCCTTTCGTTCACGCCGTCCAGCGGCGGGAAGGACGGCAAATTTCACAAAGTGAAGGTAGAGTTGGTGGCGCCCGACGGCAGCCCCCTCTCGATCGTCGACCAAAAAGGCAAAAAGCAGAAATATCAGATTTATGCGCGTGAAGGCTATCAAGCCACCAGCCCCGGCGTCGGCGACTGAAAAAGTCAGAAAAAACGGAAATTGGAAAATTGAAAATGGTCTTCGTACCTGACGTTCTACTTTGACCAAATCTCAAACCTGACACGCGCAGGTTCCATTTTCCAATTTCAATTTTCCATTTTCCCTTTAATATCCCCGCTCTAAATCCACTTGATTGAACATTTCCTTCCCGTCGAACCAGTGCTCCAGCAATTCCACCAGCAGTGCCGTTTGGCGCTTCCACAGCCGGTCGCTCAAGGCGCTGGTGTGCGGAGTGATAAAAAGGCTCGGTGCCTTCCACAACGGGCTATCCGATGGAAGCGGTTCCGTTTCCGCCACGTCGATCGCTGCTCCCGCCAACGTCCCGGTTTCAAGCGCGCGGACTAGCGCCTTTTCATCCAACAACGATCCGCGCCCAACGTTGATCAATCGTGCGCCGCGCTTCATCTTCGCGATTTCTGCCCCCCCGATGAGATGCTTCGTCTCCGCGGTCTCCGGCGCAGCAATCACCACGTAATCAGCTTCGGGAAGCGCTTCGTGCAATCTTGTGGCGGAAAAAATTCGTTCGGCGGGCTCGCCATCGCCTTTGCCTGAGCGCGTTACTCCCCACACGCGCATTTCAAACGCCTTCGCGCGCTTCGCCAGTTCCTGTCCAATCGAGCCGTAACCTACGATCAGCAGCACCTGTCCGTTCACTTCGGCCAAATGCTGTGGCTTGTCCCACAGTTCCTGTTGCGACCAGCGTGCGAGGTCCTGCTGCCGCACGGAATCCGGGAAATTTCGCGCCAGCGCCAGCAGCAATCCCATCGTGTGCTCCGCCATCGGCACGGAAAACACGCCGCTAGGATTCGTCACTAGGATACCCGCTTCGCGCAACTCCGGGTACATGAGTTGCGCCACTCCCGCCGCCGTCGAATGAATCCATTTCAGCTTCTTCGCTTCCTTCAACTGCTTCGCACGCAGCGAATAACCTACAAAAATATCCGTATCCGGCAACTCCTCCGGCAACTTGTCGTAATCCGGCAGATGCACCACCTTCATTTCCGGCCAGCGCTTTCGAAGCGCCTCCGCCATCAGCGATTTCGGGCGCCACTCCGTGAAAGGATGCCACACACAAATCACCAATTTTGTTTCGGCAGGTTTTGTGCGTTTCATTGGCAGGTCAGGAAACAATCCGCAAATCCGTGCCCGTCATGTCCGCCGGTCGCGGCTGCCCCAGCACGCTCAGCATCGTTGGCGCAATGTCCCGCAGCGACCCGCCCGGTTTCAATTTCACGTTGTCGTGCTTGCTTACCAGAATCAGCGGAACAGGATTCGTTGTGTGATACGTGTGCGGCCCGCCCGTCACTGGATCGATCATGGTTTCCGCGTTTCCGTGGTCTGCGGTGATAATCCACGCGCCTCCCCGCGGTTTCATTGCCTGATAAATTCGCGCCAGCCCCGCGTCCACCGCTTCCACCGCTTTAATTGCGGCTTCTAATTTTCCTGAATGCCCCACCATGTCCGCGTTCGCATAATTCATGATGATAGCGTCGAATTCCCCCTTTTCGATCGCTCTCACCACGGTGTCGGTAATCCCTGCCGCAGACATTTCCGGCTTCAAGTCATACGTTGCCACTTTCGGCGATGGCACAAGGATGCGTTCTTCTCCGCCGAACGGTTTTTCTACACCGCCATTGAAAAAATAAGTCACGTGCGCGTACTTTTCCGTCTCCGCCGTGCGCAAATTTTTGTACTGCAATTCCGCAAACACTTGCGCCAGAATGTGCTCTAGTTTTTCCGGAGCCAAGACGTACTTCAGCCAGGGCCACGTCTTCTCATACTGTGTCATGGTCACATAAAAAAGATTCTGTGGCCGCTTTTCGTCGACAAACTTGTCGAATCCCGGCTCTGCCAGCGC
>JAWOLO010000194.1:0-4367 GCA_033853375.1 Terriglobia bacterium | reverse complement strand
TGGAAGCGGAAGCGGGAAAGCTGGCGTATCGCGCAATTCAGCGGGCGCAATCCAATCTGGAGAAAGAGGGAATTCGCGTGACACACTGCGCATTGCTGCTGGCGTCCGGAAAAACGCTCCCGAATTTCGAAAACATCCTTGCTTCGCATGCGCTGATTCATACCGCGGACGGCGTACTGTTCCGTGAAGCGCTTTTCTGCGCGGCAACGCGTTGCGGCCTCAAGATCATCAAAATAAGAGAAAGAGAGCTTCTTGAAACGGGGCGGCAAACGCTGCTCGTGCAGCCTGCCGCGCTTTTGCGCCGGCTCACGCAGCTTGGAAAACCCTTTGGTTCGCCGTGGTCACAGGACGAAAAATTCGCGACGCTCGCCGCTTGGATAGCATTGCGCGGAGTTCCGAAGCGAATTCAAGTAAATCCCTGAGTGCGGGGGCTTCCCTTTCACTGAGTTGACGCGTCTAAGCATCGTGCTACTCAAAGTTAGGTTGCACGGGCGGCGTCGCAGTCACAACGAAAAGGCCGGCCTGTGCCAATTACAAGCCATCTCATCCGAGATGGCCAGACCTTGTTGCCGCGACGCCCTAAAGTGAAAGCCGCGACGGCGTTCAACCAAATTGCTCACTGAGGGCTTGGCGACGATCCGCTTCCGGGAAGCTCTCCGCTTCGAGCGCGGTTTCATCCGTCGCAACCGGCAGTACAAAGAATCCCGGCTTACGCCGTCCAGCTCTGCCGGAGGCTTGGCTTGGCCTTGCCGAAAGAAATGCAGGACGAGCGAGCGGGCTTAAGGAGTGTGCCATGAAAGTTGATATGAGTTGGTTGAAGGCAATGGCGAAGGGACACCGGTGGGACCTGATCCTGCTGGTCTTCGTCACTTTGGTCTGCGGGCTCCTGGTCGGCACGGTTTTGCCGGGCCGCGGCGCTGTTTCGAGAGCCCTGGGCGTCAAGGATCCACCGGCGCCTTTGGCCATACCAAACCCGGTGCATCTTTCCAGTGAATTCGCTTCGATTGTTGAAAATGTGGAGCCCGCGGTCGTCAACATTTCCACGACGCAGGTACATCGCGCCCCGAGTCAGCCGCGGCTGCCGCGCGGCTTCGACCAAAGCCCTTTCGGGGATTTCTGGAACCATTTCTTCCAGTTTCCGAACATGGGTCCGCAAACGGAGCACAGCCTCGGTTCTGGTGTGATTGTCGACAAGAACGGATACATCTTGACGAACGACCACGTGGTGAATGGAGCGACAAAGATCCAGGTGCAGCTTAATGGACAATCCAGAAAGTACGCGGCGAAGGTTGTGGGTACGGATGACCAGACGGATCTGGCGGTGCTCAAAATTGATGCCGACCATGAACTGCCGGTGGCCAAGCTCGGCAATTCGAGCGGGGTCCGCGTAGGCGACTGGGTGTTGGCGATTGGCAGTCCGTTTGGACTGAGAGCCACAGTGACGGCAGGCATCGTCAGCGCGAAAGATCGCGGCCAGGAATATGGCGTCGGCGGGGAATTTCAACACTTTCTGCAAACGGATGCGGCGATTAATCCGGGGAATTCCGGCGGGCCGCTGGTGGACATGGCCGGACAGGTGATCGGCATCAATACGGCGATCGAGACGCAGAGCGGCGGCTATCAAGGCGTGGGATTCGCGTTGCCTTCGAACACGGCGATCAAGGTCTACGACGACCTGATCGCGCACGGCAAAGTCACGCGCGGTTCGATTGGCGTGAGTGTGGGACAAACCACGAATCCGATGGTGCTGAAGGACCTTGAAGCGCCTTATGGAGTTGTGGTTCAAAGCGTGGAGCCGGGCAGTCCCGCATCGCGAGCGGGATTGAAGGGCGGCGACGTAATTACCGCGGTGAATGGAAACCCGGTGAAAACCGGCGACGATCTGGTTAACGCCATCACTCAGGCGCCGGTGGGAAGCAAGGTGGAAATCAGCTACGTCCGGGACCGCAAGGAAAGGAAAACCAGCGTGACCGTGGAGTCGCGCGATCAAGTGTACTCCGGCAATTCCAGCACGTCGGAGAATTCTCCTTCCGCTGAAAGCACTCCCGCCAAATTCGGCCTGCATGTCGAAAACCTGAGTCCCGAACGAGCGCGACAACTCGGGATGGAAGGACAACGTGGCGTGGTCGTTGCCGATGTGGACGCCGGCAGCTTCGCGGAGGACATCGGCTTCCAGCAGGGCGACGTGATTGTGGAGGTCAATCGCACCGGCGTGGAGACCTACGACGAATTGCGGGAGCAATTGGGACGTCTCCACGCGGGCGATGAAGTCGTCTTCAAAGTGCTGCGTCAAGACCAAGACCGAGGATTGCTGACCATGTTCCTGGCGGGCAATGTTCCTTCGTGATGCCCGCGAGAAACGACACGATGATGAGCAAGCGAGGTAGATGTATGTATGGAGCGCGTCGTTGAAAATCCACGGCACGCTGAGGAGAAGAACTTCGAGCCGCATCCGCTGTTGCGCAATCCCCATGTAGCAACAGCGGTCGCGGCGTGCTGGTCGCGAACAGTCCCCGCCGTGCCTGTTGCCGAGCGGCTGTTCGAGGTAGAACCGGGCACACGGCTTCTGGCGAAATGCCACTGGCAGCAGGCGCGACGGCAGCATCCGACGCTTGTGCTGGTGCATGGACTCGAAGGTTCCAGCGAATCGCCCTATATGCTGGGGATCGCGGAGAAAGCATTCGAAGCGGGGTTCAACGTCCTGCGCATGAATCAAAGGAACTGCGGCGGGACAGAGCATCTCACGCCGACACTGCAGAACTCCGGGCTTTCGCAAGACTACCGTTTCATCCTGGAAGAGCTGATCAGCCGTGATGCACTTCCAGAAATTTTCTTTGCCGGGTACTCGGTCGGTGGGAATCTTGTTCTCAAGATGGCAGGCGAGTTGGGGGCAGGAGCGCCGAAAGAGTTTTGCGCAGTGTGCGCCGTGAGTCCGTGCCTCGATCTGACGTCGTGTTCGAATGGTAGCGGCTTGGCGCGGAATTTTTTGTACGAATGGTATTTCCTTCACTGCTTAAAGAGCACGCTGGAGAAAAAAGCCAAGCTGTTTCCTGAGCGCTACTGCCTGGAGGCGGTGCCAAGAGTCTGGAGCCTGCGCGAGTGGCATGAAGCGGTGACCGCGCCGGCATGCGGATATAAAGATGCCACCGAGTATTACCAGAAAGCGAGCGCGCTTCGCGTGGCAGGCCAGATTCGCGTGCCCGCGCTCATTGTCACAGCGCAGGATGACCCGGTCGTTCCATTCGACTCGTTTCAGCACTCCGCCATTTCCAGGAATCGCTTCATCAGGTTGATTGCGCCCGAAAGAGGTGGGCACTGCGCGTTCATTTCTCGGAATGGCGGACGTGAGCGTTTCTGGGCCGAGACGCGTGTGGTGGAATTCTGTACCGAACACTCAGAGATGGTGAAGGGCGCCGAGGCGCGTAAGGAACACGTGTGCGCGCCCCGGAACGCACGCCCAAAGCCGAGCGCGGGCAGGGAACACGCAAACATCCCGGCTGATTGAGAACGGGCGGAGCGATTCACGCCGGGGAGCCAAAAGAAAACCACTCATAGTTTTTTCCTCGCCTCGTGGTGTAGTAAGCTCCAACGCGAAATGTCGAGAAGGTCAGACGAGCCATCCAGAACGTTTGACGAAGAAAGTAAGCAGTTGCATCGTCGCATTTTCGGGGAGCCTACATGATTGACTCGATCAAGACGGTGGCGGTGCTGGGCGCGGGAACGATGGGGAACGGGATCGCGCACGTGTTTGCGCGCGCGGGCTACAACGTGATTTTGCGCGACGTGGAGAAACGGTTTCTCGACCGTGCACTGGAGACGATTGGAAAAAATCTTGATCGCGAAATCAAGAAAGGGAAACTGGCGGAATCGGATAAAGGAATCGTTTTGAAGCGGCTGCAGCCGGTGACGGAGATGCGCACGATTGCCGCGGCGGATTTTGTGATCGAGGCCGTGCCCGAAAAAATCGAAATCAAGCGCGCGGTGCTGACAGAAGCGGACGCGATTTTGCGGCCGGAGGTGATTTTGGCGAGCAACACGTCGTCCATTTCGATGACCACGCTGGCGGCGATGACCAAGCGGCCGGACAGGTTCGTGGGCATGCACTTCATGAATCCGGTCCCGGTGATGGTGCTGGTGGAGGTGATTCGTGCGCTGCAGACGAGCGATGCGACGTTTGAAACGACGATGAAGCTGGCGGAGAAGCTGGAGAAAAAACCGGTGGCGGTGAACGACGCGCCGGGCTTCGTTTCGAATCGCGTGCTGATGCCGCTAATCAACGAAGCGGCGTATTGCGTGATGGAAGGCGTGGCCACCGTGGAGGCTGTGGACGCGGTGATGAAGACGGGGATGAATCATCCGATGGGGCC
>JAWOLO010000193.1:0-3888 GCA_033853375.1 Terriglobia bacterium | reverse complement strand
GCGCCGAAGAGCAACACGAGCGTCACGGCAATTTCGCCGATCACCAGCGAACTGCGCGCCTTTTGGCTTCCGGCGCTATAACTCCGTGAGCCTGCTCCCAGCGCTTCGTTCAAATCCACTCCGCCGGCGCGCCAGGCAGCAAAGAGCCCAAGGCCGAGGGCAACAAGCAAAGTCGCGATAAGCGTAAATAAAAGAACCGTTCCGTTGACGGCAATCCCTTGCTGGCGCGGCAAATCTGCGGGGAGGATCGCCGGGAGCAAATGCGTTGTCCAGATCGCGACCAAGGTTCCCAAGACACCGCCCACGAGCGCAAGCGCCAGGGATTCTGCAAGCAATTGCTGCACGAGTCTTACGCGTCCTGCGCCCAAAGCCGCACGCACCCCCAATTCTTTCCGCCGCGCTGCTGTGCGGGCCAGCAACAATCCCGCGACGTTTGCACAGGCAACTACAAATAAGAGGATGACGGCGGCGAAGAGCGTGAGCAGCGCCGCCCGGACGTCGCCCACCATGGTATCCGCGAGCGGAACGACAGCAGCGTCAGCAAGCATATAGCCGCTATTGACATCGGTCTCGTTGCCGTATTGGCTCTTGATGCGGCGCGCGATGGTGCTCAGGTCTGCGCGAGCTTGTTCGAGCGAGATACCGTCGCGAAGACGCGCAATGCCTTCGCCGTTGTGCGACGTGCGGCTTGGACCCCATTCGTAGAGCTGCTCGCGCGAGACCCATGCCGACACGCCGGAGGGGAAATCAAATCCCTGCGGCATCACGCCAACTACTGAATACACTTGGCCTTCCATGGTCAGGTGCACGTCGGAGAAATCCGCTCTGCCTCCGAGATACTGTTGCCAGTAGCCGTAGCTCACGATCATGGCAGGAGTGCCGTGAAGGCGCAGTTCGTCGGCCGCAAAGTCACGGCCTTGGACAGGCTCGACGCCCATCACCTTGAAAAAATCCTGCGAGACGGCGGCAACGTTCATGCGCACAGGTTCGCTGCCGCCAGACACGGACTCTGGCCCATCAGAAAATTGGGCGAGACCAATAAGACTGTGGTTCTGCTCGCGAAAATCAAGGAAATTGGGATCGGCCAGATGCATTCGATGGCCTTTGGCAGAAAGTTCCCACACGGTCACGACTTGTTGCGGGTTGGGATAAGGAAGAGGGCGAAGCAATACGGCGTCTACTACAGAGAAAATGGACGTTGAGGCGCCGATGCCGAGGGCAAGAGTGAAAACGGCAATGGCAGTAAAACCGGGAGATTTGCGCAATGTGCGGAAGGCGAAGCGAAGATCCTGGAGAAGCGTTTCGAGAAGCGGGAGGCTGCGCGCTTCGCGGTGCGGCTCCTTGGCCTGCTGCGGACCGCCAAAACGGAGGAGGGCTTGTTTGAACCAGGAAATCATTTGTCGCTACCCCATATCTCTAGGTTTTTTTGACAGGTTATGAAAGCACAAACTATGACTATATCCTTTACGTTGTTTTCGATTAGAAAGTTCCAGACATCTGTCGCATTACGGTATTGGCGCTAATGCCAAGCACGCATTATCCTGAATTCCGAAGTTGAGAGCGGATTTCATGGGGTGGATTTTGCGGATTTTGGGTTCAAGTTGCAGGTTGAGGATGCAACTTCTGCGAAGTTGGAATTCCGTAGGCTAAGAGGTTTTCCAGCAGCGGGATACGCTGTTGGAGGCCACCCCAAGAAGACGACAAGTGAAGGACCAAATGGTGGCCCCCGACCGAGTAGAGCGCCATTTCCTCCACTACTTGTCGCGGAATCAACTCGTCGCGGCCGTTACCAGGGACAACAGCTTATCCCAATCATTCAACACGATATTGTAATCGGCACGCGGCAGTTCACGAGTGGCGGACGGAATCAGGGCAACAATCTTCACCTTGGGAAAATTCGTTTTCAGCCAATCGACCATTTCCTTTCTCGTTTGATCGGGTGCCGCATGGCCGACGACAAATACATCGACGTCCCGAATTGAGGCTAGAACACGCTTTGCAGCCTCGTTGTCAAGGACCGATAAAACTTCGTGGCCGACGCGCCGGAACAGTTCAGCCCTCGCGTTCACTTCTCTTTCGTCGTAGCCAATTTGAAACATGATCCTCTTGGGCTGCGATTTGACCGAAATCTCGTGACCTGTCAGGTTGGTGATGGCATATTCACCGGGCGAGGACGCCGCAAGCGCTTCCACACGCGCCTTGGCACGTTCCAAACTTACGGCCCCTTCCATCCAGCGACGGCTACCGTTGCTTTGCAATTTGAATATGTGGAACGGGGAGAGCATGGCTGGTTTCGTAGCTCCTTGGGGATTGAATCACAGGGTTGACTCTCTGTCTAGCAAAGATTCCGTTACAAAACACTTGTGCGGGCGGTGGCCGACCCTCGATCCGCTAAAACATCTTGGCCACTCGCCCTGTCTTTCCGCGTTTACCCCAAGCGTCGAGGGGGCCCCGTGCGGGGATTCCTCGCCCTTATTCCGCTTCTTTTTTCTCCCCTTGGAAGAACCAATGGACGCCATATTTATCGGCGAGATGTCCGTAGCTTCCGAACGGCATATCCCGCAAATCGTCAAGCAGCTCTTTGTCTGCTCCCGCCGCGAGCGTGTCGAAGATGGCTCTCAGCTCTTTGTATTTGCCGCCGTTAATATACATGGCAACAGTGTTGCCCTGTTTCGGCCTTCGCGTGGCGTGGAGCCAGTCTGCAGCCGAAAATTCTATAACACCGCTTTTCAAACGAGCGTGGGCCACTTTGTGATGCTGCTCGGGCGGCATATGGCTCTTCATGGGCGTATCAGCGACTTTCGTGAGAGTCAGTTCGCCGCCCAAACAAGATTGGTAAAACGCCATGGCTTCGGCACAACTTCCGTCAAATAGTAGGAAGGGTGTGAGATTTAACATGCTTGTCCTTTCTGGTTTAAGTAGAGGTTGCGCCTCGGCTATCATCACGCACTACGATCCTTCAAGCTGCCGATTGGGTTCGCCGGCTCCAGCTTAACACCGCTCGTGAACGCAGAAAGAGAGGGTACGAGATCGCGGATTCCGAGCACCAGCCTGCCCGCATCAGGCGGGCCGGAATTCGGCCCACAAAGGAAAGACGAACGGGGATTGACTTGCTACCTGTAAATCACTACATTCATTGCACCGGATGTCCCACCCAGGCCTGTTCCAGGTTCCAAGTTACAGGTTTCAGGGGGGATGCTCTAAAAATTTGGAAAATTGGGGAAGACTCTCAATACTCTGAGACAGAACCTCTTCCGCAGACACAGGATCTCATCGGACACGCACCAGCCCTGAGATTACTTCCCAGTTTGATTCGGTGAAGGGGTTTGCCCGGCCACCTCCTCCCATTTCTCGACAAATGCACAAGGGGGTGTGAAATGTTCGACTCTCAGCTCTATCGCAAACTATCGCTTATGGCCGCGGCATTCGGCTTCTTGACCGCTGCGGCGTGCTCGAACCAACCCGGCACGGTAGCCAGCCGCCAGTCTGCCGCGGGCGGGGCTGCCTCCAAAGCCGCAGTGGTGAACCCCGGCGACGCCGCGGATGCGACGCAACCGCTCCACCTGGTCACCTTGCCGAAAGGCACAGAGATCACCGCGACCGTCGACCAAACCCTCGCGACCGGCAAAAATCACTGGGGTGATGCTTTCGCGGCCAGCATCGCAAAGCCCGTCAAGGTGGATGGAAAGACCGTGCTTCCTCGAGGCACCGAGGTCACTGGCCGAATCCTCGAGGTGAAGAGCCACGAATTGAAGGTGGTACTCGCGTCGGTCGTTGTCGACGGGATCTACTGCGACTTGACTACCAATGCGCGGCGCCCTTCCGACAAAGACCAACCCAAGCACAGCAAGAAAAACAACCGTCGAAAGCAGAAGAAAGACAATTCCA
>JAWOLO010000192.1:0-2705 GCA_033853375.1 Terriglobia bacterium | reverse complement strand
AAAACGTGTTGCGCGAAATCGCGCGCAACCGCCGCTTCATGAAGAATTACAACGTCGGGCGCAATCTGGTGAACAACGCCAAATGTCCCCTGGACCTCTCACTCACCCTGGTCAAGAACCTGATGGTGTATGACTTGAAAAGCCTGCGATTCAACAAGGCCGTTCCTGAAACCATCCGTCGAGTCGCCACGGAACTCTACCGGGAAAAAACTGGACCCGCGAAGGAGACCAAGCGCAGGTAGCTCGGCGCGAACTCTCTTGATTGAGGCTTCACGGCAGCCGGCACGCTCTTTCGCCCCTCGTTTGTCCAGCGCAACTTTGAGGGCCCGCGTCGCTCGCGTTTGGCCTACGCTTCTCTTAAAATGCATGTGAAGCAGGAGCTCAAGTGAATCCGGGCGTGAACGACGAAGTCGGCAAGTTGCTCAAGAACGCCAAGACCATCGCCGTCGTCGGCCTGTCTGACAGCCCGCTCCGCCCCAGTCACGGCGTGGCAGCGTACATGCAGAGCCAGGGCTATCGCATCATCCCGGTGAATCCCACGATCAAGGGCGCGCTGGGCGAGAAGGCGGTCGCGTCGCTTTCCGAGATCCAGGAAAAAATCGACATCGTGGACGTCTTTCGCCGCTCCGAATTCGTCCCCGAAGTGGTGGATGAGGCCATCCGCCTGAAAGTCCCGGCGATCTGGATGCAGGAAGGCGTCATCCACGAAGCAGCCGCGGACAAAGCCAGGAAAGCAGGCATCTTCGTCGTGATGGACCGGTGCATCTTGAAGGAACATCGCAAGCGCTTTGCCTGAGCCAGTTAACAGGCGATATCTTTAGCTCTTGGTCCTTTTCCTGTCCGGAGCGTTGGCTTGGTCTTTGCGCGCTTCCCTCGCTTGGCGCCATATCTCTTCCAGGTCCTCGGCGAAACGTGACGGCCCCAGGTGACGCTCTCCAGAGGTTTTCACGCTATAATTGCACGCCGTTTTACAGCACGCCGCATGGATAGTTCGCCGAGTACGGAGCTCAAACCTCAGCCACAACAAGAAGGTCCTGCGAAAAGCCTTAAGGGCTGGAGAAAACTTCCCCCCCACCATTTGACTCCGACAAGAACTGTCAAAGCCGCTTATCCGGGTGAGGACGAATCATGAGGGACTCTCTCACCAAGGCGGGAGTGGACCACCCGGAATTCGGGTTCGTGAAAGCGGCGGACCCGGTTGAGGCGTCGAACATTTCAATGCGCGAAAAGACGGCACGCTGGCTTCTCGCTTTGTTCGCGTTCGCGGTCATCTGCACTTACGCTTTGATTTTCTTGTGGGGCTGGAAGAAAATCTCGCTGCCCGACGCCTTCGTCCATTGGCTTGGGGCCGCAACGGTGGGTCAAACGGCTGGTTTGCTACTCATAATCGTGCGGAATCTGTTTCCTTCGCACGAAAAGCGTGGGTAGAAGCAAACACTCTACGGCCCTGCAGCGGCCACAGCAGCCTTCACTTTTGGGTTGACCCGATCAAAGAGGGGCATCGTAACCTCTCGGTAATTCTCCGCTTTCTCATCGATAGAGGCAATCGTTCTGCCTGCTTGTCGTTGCTGAACAGCCCAGTAGAGAAAAGCCATTGCATTCTCGAAAAGTTCGCGATAGGACATGTCGTCTCTGCCGGCAGCCTGCTTTATTTCTGCAATGATCTCTTCTCCTCGCTTATCGAGTTGCACTTGAATTCGCAATTTCTTACCCTCCGGGTACTTCCAGGGGTACTCAGTCTAACACGCAATTTGTGATGATTATGTGATGAATTATGGAGTTGTCTATAAGCAAAGTCAAGAAACATGAATTTGTTGTTTGTATTCAATAGGTTATGGCTCAGTCCAGGCAACGACCACAGGTTGTTTGCGCATCTCAAGGCACGGATTTTGAGAAGTTTTCCGCATGAAACTTCAACTTGAGTTCGATGAATCTGCATTGACGAGAATCGAGGATCTGAAGCGGGAAACCGGTCTGACGACCTACAAAAGCCTTTTCGACAACGCCCTTGCAATCCTGTCTTGGGCCACCCAGCAAAGAATGAAAGGTAGAACCGTTGTGTCATTGGATCGGCGGAACCAAGAATTCAAAGAGCTTGAGATGGCTGCTCTGGAACACGCCGCTCGCTTTGCAGGGCAGAAGAGCGTAGCTTGACGACCATTTCATCAACACCCGCGCACAGGTTTTATTTATTGCCCTTTTTCCTGCGTTGATTCTCATCCTCGGTCGTCGCCATCGGCCTTCGCGGCTTCCTGGCGCTTGCGCCGGATTTCTTCCAGCCGGTCCGCGAGGGCCTTCTCTTTCCCTTCCGTGGTGGGATGGTAATACTGCCGTCCGCGGAGATTGTCGGGCAGACAGTCCATGTCCGCGACTTTGGAATCGAGATCGTGGGCGTACTGGTAGCCCTTGCCGTAGCCGATTTTCTTCATCAGCGCGGTCACGGCGTTGCGGATGTGCAAGGGCACCGGCTCGGCGGAAGTGCGCTCCACGTCCTCCAGCACCGCGCCGTAGGCGGTATAGAGCGCGTTGGACTTGGGCGCCAGCGCGAGATAAGTCACGGCCTGAGCCAGGGCCAGCGCGCCCTCGGGCATGCCCAGGAAGTCGATGGCATCCTTGGCGGCGAGACAAACGCTGAGCGCTTCCGGCGCCGCCAGCCCGATGTCTTCCGAAGCCATGCGCACCACGCGGCGCGCGATGTACAGCGG
>JAWOLO010000191.1:0-3134 GCA_033853375.1 Terriglobia bacterium | reverse complement strand
ACGCGCCGCATGCTGCCCGTACCAGTCACTTCGCCAAACGCAAGAGAATTCACGACCGTGTTGATCGAGGTGAATCGCACATTGTTGAACACATTGCTGGCGGAAAGCCGCAGGTCCAGGGCGCGCGATTCTTTGATGGAAATCGTTTTGTTCAGCGCCATGTCCAGCGCGACCTGCCCGGGCCCTTCGATGATGTTTCGGCCCGCATCTCCGAAGGCTGTGCCATTCGGATTGACGCAGGTGGCGCTGGGCGCGCAGAAGGCGCCGATGTTGAACCACTCGCGCGTCGTGGGGTCGCTCAGCGCAATGGATTGCCCAGCGACGGTGTTGGCGCGCAGTGAGCCGCTTACGCCGCGGCCGATGTCCAGCGCTCCGCCGAGCACACGCGGGGTGAAATACATACCGGAAGCCACGGTGAAATCGCCGCTCCATTGCCACGCGCCGAAAACATGTCCCCAGGCACCTTTGGGAGAAAAGTGACGGTTCTCTCCAATCGGCAAATCGTAAATCCAGTTGCCGGTGAACCTATGCCGTTGGTCGAAGCTGGAAAGCCCGCGGTCGGCGGAAATATCGAAAGGATTTTGCGCGACTACGCTTCCTCCGCCCCCGATCGACGAGGCGTCATCAATCGACTTTGAATAAACATACTGCGCGCTCATGCCGATCCCCTTGGCCATGCGCTTGCGAACCCGCACGGAACCGGCATGCAAAATGGAATTGCCCTCGGAGGATTCATAGATAAACGGCTGGTTTCCCGCGACCAAAAGCGCACGCTCGATATCCAGCCTGGTACCCTTCGCTCCGTTGTACCCCGTACTCAATACCACACCGCCCGGGAGATCCCTCTGAATGTCCAGGTTCCAGATTTGCACGTAGCCGAGGCGGTAGTTGGGATTAACCGCGAAATTGTTTGTTACTGTGCTTGAGGAGACCGATGGAAATCCATTAACCAGCGTCAGCGGGTTTCCGCTGACGAGCCCGGTAACATCTGTAGTATTTGTTGCGGTGTTGGCAAATGGTGGCTGAAACGCAAAATTCTGAATCATCGTGCCGTACTGCGCGAGGTTATAGTTGATGCCGTAGCCGACGCGCACGACGGTCTTTTTTTGCGGCTTCCAGGCGATGCCCACGCGCGGCGCGAAATTGTTGCGGTCCGGTTGAATCAGCGAGTTTGGGAAAGTCCCGTTGTAAGGTCCTGCTCCGCCGGGCACAACCAAAGCTGCTGCGCCAAATCCCGGGGCCACGTCTAAGTTTGCAATGCGGTTGTTCGCTTCGGTGTACGGCCCGTTGTATTCGTAACGCAACCCCAGGTTGAAGGACAAACTCGGCCGGAACCGCCAGTCGTCTTGGACGAAGAAATCGTAGGAGTTCGCGCGAAAGTTATAGGCATTGGTGCCGAATTGCAGTGAAGTTTGTTGTGGAAAGCCCAGCAAGAAATCCGCAAAGTCGTATCCCGTATCTGTTAGAGGGATTGCGTTTCCTGAAGCGTACTGCGACGTGGCGAATCCCGTAAACACGAAGCTGCCTTCGCCGTTTCTCGCAGAATGAAAACTTTGCAGGATGCGGCGGTAATCTCCGCCAAAGCGCCAGTTGTGCTTCGCGTGATTCCAAGAAACCGTGTCGGAGATCGTGTAAGTCTGGTCGAGCTCCCGCCGCGGCGTTGGGTCATTCAGGCCGCCGAAGGATGTGAAGCTGATTCCCGGCAAGCCCCAGTTAAAGGGATCCGTCGAAACTCCGGTGATGCCGGCAAGTGCGTCCACGTTCGTCACGTTCGAGTAGAGATTGGTCGTCGCCACATGATTGTGGTTGTAATTTACGCGAAAGATGTTCGTGGCGCGGCCTTTCCCGTAGACCCAGCCGGCGTTGGCATTCAGGCCTTGCGTGCTGTTGCCCCCCGCTCCTGATGGAAAAGGGTTGACGATGGTGTTCGAGCTGCGCGCCCAGTTCATCCCGAAATTAATATTGTTCTGCGCGCGCCGGCGGCCGCCACCTCCTCCTTCTCTGGAAACAAAGAAGGGGCCTCCGCCGCCGGGTCCGCCCGCCGCATTAAAGTTATGGACCAAACGGAATATCACCATGTCGGAGCTGCTGTCTGCCGAAGTCACATAATGAAAATTCTGGCCGAAGGCATTCGTGGCAATGTTCGGCAGGGGAATGTAAGGCAACAGCGCCTTCGCCGCCGAGCTGATCAAAGTGGGATCCAGCACATTGGGAGTGCCATTAAACTGATATTGCTGGCCGTTCTGTGGATTGAAGATTTGGACCGGGTTCCCATCATTGTAAGTGGCCTGGCTGAAATCCCCGCTGCGCTCGGCTTGCGTCGGCACCGTCGAGAACGCATCGTATGGGTTGCTGCCCCGCGAGCCGTTCCATCCGCCGAAAAAGAACCACTTGTTGCCGCCGTTGAAAATTTTCGGAATGTTCAACGGTCCGCCGACGTTTGCTCCGAAGCGCGCTTGATTGTAGTAAGCCTGGGGTGTGGGAACGCCCGTCAGAGAATAGGGCCGCGCATCCAATCCCGAGTTGTCATCCGTGAAGTACAACACGCCGTGGGGTTGATTGATGTTGAAGCTGCGCGGCATGCGACCCATCAGAACGATTCCCGGACCTCCGAAACCTCCTCCGCCCGGCGGGCCAAAAATTCCTCCGCCTTCCCGCTGCATGCGCTCGCGAAATTCCTGGATGCGCTGCTGCAGCTCCTCTTCATTGCCCATGCCGAAATCCTGCGTGCGCCCCTGCGCGCCGCTGACGCTAACCGATTCCGTGGGCCCTTCCGCTCCCGCTCCGTTTAGCGGCAGGCTGGAGAGATCGCCGCTGTTTTGCCCGCCGCCGTTTCCGCTCGCTCCGCCAAAGTCGCTGCTTGCTCCACCGAGCGATGAAAGCGTGTTCTCCATCGCCAAACTCTGAAAACCGCGCCCTGCCGCGGCCAGCGCAGCCATCGCATTGTTGGATTGTTCCTGCTGGCGCGATGCCAGCAGCAACTCGGCATCCACTTTCGCCGAGGGATTTTCTGGATTCAGCACGACTTCCTGCGTGAACGTGGCGAATCCCATGAACTCGATTCGCACGACGTATCTGCCACGCGCGATGCCCAAGATTGTGAATTTGCCTTCGGAATTCGTCGCGGCAACATA
>JAWOLO010000190.1:0-10962 GCA_033853375.1 Terriglobia bacterium | reverse complement strand
CCTAGCGCGGCCGCAATTTGCTCTTCGCTCCAGAAATAATGCGAAGCCGGCGGTGAATTCGCGCGGCCATGGCGCTCGTAAACTTCCGTCGCGGCCGCAAGCTGTTGCTGCGCTGCTTCGCGCAAAGTTTGCGGCTCGTCAAGAAAAACAATCGGCCGCAGCGAGCTTTCGGCCAATTCGAAAAGAGAGGCCGTCCCGGCTTCTCCGCAAAGCCCAAAAGCCGACGCGGACTCCCAATTCACGGAATCCTGTTCAATGACTTTCTCCGGCGATGGCACAGCCCACTCCGTTAATGGCAGCAAAGTCGTTCGAACCACCGGGGCAATCGAGCGCTGCGTCCGTGCATCGAATTCGCGCACGGATTCCACCGTGTCGCCCAGCAGTTCGATTCGCACCGGACGCGGCGCTTCCGGCGAAAACACATCGATGATGCCGCCGCGAACGGCAAATTGCCCGGGCAGCTCCACCATTTCCGTACGCGTGTAGCCCACCGAGCCCAAATGTGTGATGAGATCCTCGTGTCCAATCTCCGTATCCTTCGCCAACGTTTTCGTCAGATATAAGTAGGCAGCCGGATCTTGATAACGCCATAGCGCCGCGGCCATCGGCGCAATCACAAGCGAAATCTGCCCATCCGCCAGGCGAAACAGCGTCGTCGCGCGGCGTTCCAGAATATCCGCGTGCGGACTTTGAGATTCCCACGGCAGCCGGTCGAAAGAAGGCAGCGTTGCTACACTGCCCGTCGCTCCAGGGAAAATGGCGGCAAAGAAGCGAAGCGTTTCCGCAAGCGCCTCCGCGCGGCGATTCGAATCCGTCACAAAAAATGCGGGACGCCGCAACTCGTGCGTGAAGTAAACCGCCACCAATGCTTTCGCAACGTCGTGCAATCCTGCAATGGAAATGAGGCTTGCGTTTGCGCGCAGCTCCGCCAACGCGCCCTCCATGGATGGATGGCGCAGCAAAGCCTCCAATCTTTCGCGGACTGCCGGAAGTATCATGCGTGGACAATCAGGAATCTGCGCGGGATGATGCGCGCGTCCCTTGACGGATTTTCCGGATAATCTCGGTCGTCGAAAAACCGCGCAGGATCGGGGCCCTTACAACCTTCCCGCCGGCCGCCTCCACCTCTTTCCGACCCACAATCTTGTCGACGGGCCAGTCTTCGCCTTTTACCAGAACATCGGGAAGCAGCCGCGAAATCACTTCATATGGCGTCGGTTCATCGAAAATGACCACGGCATCAACGGATTCCAAGGCCGAGAGAATTTCTGCGCGCTCACCTTCGGGCATCAGCGGCCGGTCAGGACCCTTTAGTTGGCGGACTCCCGAGTCGCTATTGAGGCCGACGATCAATGCGTCTCCCTGAGCCCGCGCGAACTCGAGGTCGCGAATGTGCCCCGGATGCAGCAAGTCAAAGCAGCCGTTGGTAAAAACGACGCGGCGCCTGCCTGCGCAGGCAGGCCCATTGCGTTTCTCACGGCCAAACCGCAAAATCGCTTCCTCAAGCGTCAAGACTTTCGATTGCAAAGGATCTCCATGCAGCCATAGAAGAGAAATCGGGACTACGCCTAAACTACATTTTATCATGCGCGCGACATTCGCCGCTCCGGAGCCCACACTTCGCCATGAAATCTAGAAAAACCGCCTTCGCAATCACCGGAATCCTTCTGGTCGGCGCAGGTTTTTGGCTGGCATTTCCAAAAACTTATCGTGAAAAGACGTACCTCATTCCCGCCGGGGGTTGCCGCCTGGAAACGACCATCTTCGACAAAAAAAACGCCTCGCCGCAAGGAACAGTCGTTCTCTTCCCCGGACTCGTCGCGAACAAAAAAGTCATGGCCTTTCTCGCTGCCGGATTCGCAGAGCAAAACCTCCGCGTCTTCGTTCCGGATTTGCCAGGACACGGCCACAGCCCTGGTCCTTTCTCGCCGCAGCGCACGGAGGATTGCGCCGAAGCGCTTGTCTCAGGTCTGGAGTCGCGTGGCATGGCCAATCCCGATCGAACCATCCTCGCCGGTCATTCCATGGGCGCATCGATCGCTCTGCGCGTGGGTGCGAAAGTTCCCGTCGCCGGAGTGGTTGCCATTTCCCCGGCGCCGATGCGTGCCGCTCACGGCGTACAGCCAGAGATGTTGCTCTATTCAGACCCGGGCGTGATGCCGCAGAGCTTCGTCGTACTCAGCGGCGCGCTCGAACCGAAATCGATGAGCGGAAATGCCGCCGATCTCGTTGCTTCTTCGAAAAACGATGCGGCGCAATACGTCATCATTCCCGGCGCCACGCACGCAAGCTTGATCTTCAGTCGCGCCACCGTTCGCGCTTTCCAAGATTGGACCGCCAAAACGCTTCAGCTCAGGGGGACTCCTGGAATGCCATCGCTGCGCCAGCTCTACGGTGCGCTCGCCGGATTCGTGGGTTTGCTCTTGCTCGCGAGTCCTTTTCTGCGCGAGATCACGGGCAAGAAACAGAGCGGTGAAAAAGAACAAAAGGAAGTGGAAACAGGCAATTCCATTCCTTGGGGCCGCATGCTCCTCGAATTTGCCGTCGCCTCCGTCCTCGTTGTCGTTCTGTTGCGTTTCTGGAATCCCCTACACGCAATCCGCCTATTTGAAGGAGACTATCTCACAAGTTTTCTCCTGATCGCAGGAATCCTGCTCGTTCCTCTGCATTGGAAATCCTTGCGCGAGCAATTTTCTCGCTGGAAATCCGGATTGCTCGGCGCAGCTTTCGGCGCGCTCATTTTGTTTCTTTTGTTCAGCGCGTGGCTCGAGCTATCCATCTACGAAGCCTGGCTCACGCCCGCAAAATGGGCGCGCTTCCCTTTTCTCTTTCTTGCATTCCTCCCGCATCACATGGCAGAAGAAATCTGTCTCGGCCCCGCCTCCAACACAACCGCAGCGCGGCGGCTCGTTGCAGGATTGTCGCTACGAGCCGTGGCCTGGGGAGCTCTCGCCCTCGGACTGCTGTACTTGCACAGCGGAGAAATTCTTATGGTCCTGCTTTTGCCTTATTTTGTACTCTTGCACATCCTGCAACGCCGGGGGATGGACATTACGCGGCAAGAAACCGGCTCCGCTGCGGCGGCAGCCGTTTTCGGTGCTATACTCCTCACTGGTTTTTGCCTGGTGATCTTCCCCGTCACCTAGGAGTGTGGCGTTCTGCGAACGCCTTTGTCTCAAATTTTTCATCACGGTCCCGAGGCGTATTGCGCATTAGACTGGGGATGCGCAGGGTGTAACGAAAGAACAGAATGGCAGAAATCGCAATCATTGGCGGCGGGCCCTCCGGCGCAATGTGCGGTGAGCAGCTCGCTCGCGCGGGGCACAAAGTAAATCTATTCGACGAGCACCTCGCTTGGGAAAAACCCTGCGGCGGCGGACTCACGCATAAAGCCATTCAGTACTTTCCTTTTCTTCTCGACAATTCTTATCCAAAAAAACTGGTCCATTCCGTCGAGCTCATCAGCAGCCAGGAACATTACGCGACGCTCGAAATGCCGCATCCCATCGTGATTTATTCGCGAAAGGTGCTTAACGGCTTGTTGCTTGATCGCGCGCAAGCCGCGGGTTGCAAAGTGCAGCAATCGCGCGTGATGGCCGTGGATATTGACAAGACTAAGCCGCGCTTCTGCATCGAAGGCGAATGGCACGAAGCCGACTTTCTTGTTCTCGCAGCAGGAGCCCGCAATCAGCTCGTTCCCGGCAGCCGCGCGCTCCAACGCGACGAACTGGAAATGACGCAAGGTTATTTTGTTCCGCAGAATGCCGACTCCATCACCATTAAGTTTCTCCCGCAGTTTGAAGGCTACATCTGGTCATTCCCGCGCAACGATCATCTCTCTGTCGGAATCTGCGGCAGCATGTCCGCGCACACCAGCGCGGAGCTGCGTGGCCACCTGCAAACGTTTGTCGAGAAACAGAACATTCCGACCGAAGGCGCAAAGTTCTACAGCCACGTGCTGCCCTCGCCGCAAGAACGAACACTCTCGGAACGAAGTGTTGTGGGAAAAAACTGGGCGCTTGTCGGCGACGCCGCCGCCTGGGTCGACCCGCTTACGGGCGAAGGCCTGTTCTACGCGATTCGCTCTGGCGAACTGCTTGGCCGCTCGCTCGCGCAGGGCTGCCCCGAAAAATATCCGGCCTGGATTAAAGCGGCATTCTCCAGCGAACTCGAGTTTGCTGCGCGCATGGTGAGGCGTTTTTACCGCGGGTCGTTTTTGGGGAATGCTGTCACAACTCGCATGGTCCAATTTATCCGCCGCAGCCCGGTGTTCCGCCAGTTGATGGCTGATCTTTTCAGTGGCACGCAGGACTACTCCAGCCTGAAGCGCCGGCTCTGGGGCCACTTGGGCGTCACTATTAGCGATTTCGTTGCCAGCGTGCTGAACCTGGAGCGCCCCGCACGCGCCCATGCAGGAAATTCCGGCGCCATCGGCGATTGAGCCGAAACGCACGCTTTCTTGCCTCCACGGTCCTGAGTGTCCATTGCTGGGCCGAGTGCAGGCCTAGAACATGCCAGGATTCCTCGTCGCCTGAAGCATGCTCCTCGGAATGACACGTTTGCGGTTTCTTCGGGAACGCGGGACGCTTCTGGTTGCTCCCGCTTATCTTGTGCTCGAATGGTCTCATTAGACTCAAGGGCGCTTAGTTGAAGCCAGGATTCCTCGCTCCGCAACATCGAGCGGAGCGCACGCTTCGCCTGCTTGCCCTGCCTGCGCCTGCCTGCCGCAGGCAGGGCAGGCAGGCGCAGGAAAGGCTCGGAATGACAAAACATTTTTCCAGCTTGCTCCTGACGCCTGATACGATGTAGCCATGTAGTTCTGTTAGCCCGTTCCGCATCGAACAGCGGGGGGTGACGCGCCCCGAATCATGACCACTGACGCCAACGCCAAAGCCGTATCCAAAGACAAGAAGCGCAAACACGCGTGGAAGAATCTTCCTGATGTTTGGGCGCTGATGAAACCGCGCCGCGGCTTGCTGATCCTCGGCTTCATGCTCATGGCCATCAACCGCGTCTCCGGCTTGGTGCTTCCTGCCTCCACAAAATATTTCGTGGACAACGTTATCCTCCACCACCAAATCCGCCTGCTGACGCCGCTCGCTCTCGCCGTCCTCGCCGCAACGATCATTCAAGGCCTCACATCCTTCACGCTAACGCAGCTTCTCTCGAAATCGGCTCAGCGCATGATCACTGAACTGCGAAAGCAGGTGCAAGCGCACATCGGCCGCCTGCCCATTGCGTTTTACGACGCCAACAAAACCGGCGTGCTCGTCTCGCGCATCATGAGCGATGTGGAAGGCGTGCGCAATTTGATCGGCACGGGCTTAATTGAGTTTGTCGGTGGACTCATGACCGCGGCCATCGCGCTCGTTTACCTGATTCATACCAGCGTGGAGATGACCGCCGTCGCGTTCGGCATCCTGGTTGCATTCGGCGTCGGCATCAGCCAAGCTTTCAAAACCATTCGCCCGATTTTCCGCGCACGCCCCAAAATCAATGCGGAAGTTACCGGCCGCCTTACCGAATCGCTTAGCGGCGTGCGCGTGGTGAAGGGCTATCACGCGGAGGAACGCGAAGAAAAAGTCTTCTCCGCGGGCGTGCAGCGCTTGCTCGATAATGTGCTCAAGACGCTCACAGCTACGTCCCTCATGAGCCTCTCCGGCGCCATGCTTTTGGGCATCGTGAGCGTGCTCATGATGGAGTTAGGCGGCCACAAAATGCTCGCCGGCACGATGACTCCCGGCCAGTGGTTTGCCTACAGCGCTTTCCTGGCGTTTCTCATTGCGCCCGTTTTTCAAATCGTCGCCATCGGCACGCAAATCACCGAAGCCATCACCGGCCTCGAGCGCACGCGCGAAATCTTGAACGAAAAACCGGAAGATGAAGCGCCCGGCCGCACCGTCACGATGCACCGTATCAAGGGTCTCGTCGAAGCCGAGCATGTCAGCTTCGCTTACGAAGAGCGCAAAGAAGTGCTGCACGAGATCAGCTTCACTTCCGAGCCGGGAACCGTGACCGCGCTTGTCGGCCCTTCCGGCGCGGGAAAATCCACCATCATCGGCTTGATCGCGGCCTTCTATGTTCCTTCGAGTGGAAAAATTCTCGTCGATGGCGTGGACCTCTCCACTGTGAAACTCAGTTCGTACCGCACGCAACTCGGGGTCGTGTTGCAGGAAACGTTTCTCTTCGACGGCACGATTCGTGAGAACGTGGCCTTCTCGAAGCCGAACGCCACCGAAGAAGAAATTCTCGCCGCTTGCCGCATCGCGCGTGTCGACGAGTTCGCGGAATCCTTCGAGCAAAAATACGAGACCGTGGTTGGCGAGCGCGGCGTGAAACTTTCCGGCGGGCAAAAGCAGCGCGTGTCCATCGCACGCGCCATTCTGGCCGATCCGCGCATCCTTATCCTCGATGAAGCTACCTCGAGTCTCGACTCCGAATCCGAGGCGCTGATTCAGGAGGGCTTGCGCTACTTGATGCGCGGGCGCACGACGTTTGTCATCGCGCATCGCCTCTCGACCATTCGGCGCGCCGACCAGATTCTCGTCGTCGAAGCAGGCCGCATCATCGAGCGGGGCACGCACGAAAGTCTTTACGCGCTCGGCGGGCGCTACTACGACCTATACACCAAGCAACACGCCGTCGAGACCAATCTCTTCCTCGCCCCCGGCGAAAGCACCACGCTGGAAGAAGCCGCCGAATCCTCCGCCAGCGGCAACGGCCGCGACGGAGCCGCTCTCCCCGACGCCATCCGCATCCTCCGCGGGCAAAGCAGCTAGCGGCTCAGCGAAGGTCAACAGTCGACAGTTTACCGTTTGACATTGGGAGGAGGCAGGCAGAGCGATTGCCCCCACGTGCAGGCGCCCCCGCGTCAGGCCTGAAGAGTGAGCTAAACAGCTGAAGACTTTTTTACGCGGTGGGGCGGCGGGCGACGAGTTTCTTTACCGCCTGAGCAGGAATCAGGGTGGCCATTTTGCGAATCATGGCAAGAACCAGGCGCTTGTCGCCGTCGGAAAGCGTGTTGCTGTACTTCTTGATTTCCGCGAGGAAGCGAATTTCGTCCTGAGAGAGCTCGCCCAGGGCTTTTTGCGTTTCGCGGTCGCGGGGCGTCTCGGTACCGGGGAAGAAGTCGGCAAGAGAAATGTCCATGGCCTCGGCGATTTTGGCGAGCGTTTCGAGCGACGGCACGGTATGGCCGTTCTCGACGCGCGAGAGGTAACAGCGCAGCAACCCGGTGCGGCGCTCGATGTCGCCCTGCGACAGGCCGCGCTGGCTGCGATAGGTTTTGATCACTTCGCCGATGTTCACCCGAGGCTTTTCTTTAGGCATGGTATCTCCGCTTGAGAAGGTCACACTCCACTTGAGGTGGTCGCCCCAACTGAGGGTGTTATCTTAGTGGCTAACAGTAGGAGTGGCAAGAGAGAATGTGCGGCGAATGGTTCCAATCCGACAACGTTGCCAGTCGAGGGAATTGCCGCGGAAATGACGTGGGCGGAGCAGGAGGCTGGGCTTTCGCCAGACCCAGCGACCATTGCGCGCCCTTGGTCAAAGCCCAGGGCGCGCAGGGTTGGATTGATATTGCTGACTCTAGTGTCGGAGCTAAAGCTCCGACCCCCTAGGCTAAAAGGTATTTTGTGGCGTCCTTATCGACTCTAATTCTGGCTCGGTGATACGGTTACAGGCTGCTGCAGGCGGAACTCCAACAAGGTCTCGCTGGGAACTTTAACCTGCTCTCCCTTGGTCAGGACTTGTACGGCTCCCCCGGCTCCTGCACCGGCTGCCGCGCCAATTGCCGCGCCCTTTCCGCCGCCCGCGATTGCGCCAATAATCGCGCCGAGTGCGGCGCCCCCGCCGACCTTCTTGGCGGTGGAGGAGCCTTGGCCTTTGCCCTGCAAGGTGTAGTCACTGCTGACCACCGGGTAGTCGTGGCCGTCAATCACAATCCGCGTTAGTTCCAACTGCAATTCCGACTTGCCCGAAAAGTTGCCGCTCTTGTTGGCTTCCGCCAACCGGCCGTAAACGTCGGTTCCTTTGCGTGCCACAACCGTATCGCCAACGGTCAAATCGGTCTCCAGGCTGGCATGGAAGACGTCACCAACATGGTTCTTGGAAGAGTCCACGCCGTCAATCATGCGAACCAGCATGGGTTGACCCGCCGGAATGGTGACTTCACCTCCGGCAGGCGCCGGAGCCGGCGCGGGAGCGGCTGCTTGTGCAGGCGCTGCCGGTGGCGCTGGAGCAGGAGCCGCCGCCATTGGCGTTGCGCCGCCAGAGCGGCCCGTAAAAGTCAGGGCGACAATGTCGCTGGTGCTAAAAGTCTGAACTTCGCCGTTTACCTCAAAACGAAGAACGTGCTGCGTGCCGCCGAGATATTTTCCCTGAAGTACTTTGCCGCTTTTGAGTTCCAAAGTATCGGCACTGGCAGCGGCCACAAAGAACAATCCCACGGCGACAGCAGCGAGAAAACGATTCACGTTACGCATACGTCCCTCTCTCGACCAGATTCACAAGACTGGGTGATCCCTGTGCTTTCCCCCACAAGGAACTCTAACAATTCTACTGCATTGGATGGCCGAGCAGCAGTGAATGGTTGCGCGTGCGGGCCGCTGTGCACAAAACAACAGGGCCCAAGCTGAGAAAGCGTGGGCCCCGCATCGAGCCACGGCCTGTTATTGGTCGAACCGAGGTCGGCCCAGTCAGAAGGTATTTTGCTCACCGGCCGCGCCGGGCTGCGTCGGCGTCTTCCGCGAGGTCCTGCATGAGAGCAAAAAATGCTGGCGGTTGGCCAATGAAGAGGCCCATGTCCGTCAGGAATTTGACGACGCCTTTGGCAATATTCTTCGTTTCGGTTGGACGAATGACGGAGCATGGCGGCAGGTCAGGGCTAATGAAGGGACATGGCTCCGGCATGATCAGGTTAGCCTTCAGGTCCTCGCTCGCAGAAGTTAGATCCGGAAAGCTCACCGATACGCCAGTGACTGGATCGACGGCAGTCAACATAGGTGCGTTGCCAGCTTTGTCCTGCCAGGTTTGAAAGTGCATGGTCTCTGTCGGGCCAATGCTGATCAGGATTCGCAGGACCTCGGCGTGTGTGGCGCGTTGCGCCATCGCGGGATACAAACTGGTGCCGCCTTGTTCGATCGTCGCAAAGTGGAAGCCCGCAGTGTTCGCGATGGCCTGAAGAAAATTGGGGTCACTGGTGTCAGCGTCGGTTCTGGGAATTGCCGTGTGCTGCCCTTTGGCCAAGTCGGGAACAGCTTGCGGGAACGTGAAACTGGGATCCAAATCAGGGTTGTGGTCGCCGATGCGGTACCGAGTCCACCAACTGGTGTCGACAGTGAGCTGCATGAGGTTGGTGAGGCGCAGCTTCCCGCTGGATCCGGTCGCTGTGCTGCCTGGCAATGTGCGAAAAGCTTCCAGACTTACGGGCTCGGCGCCCTTGGACATGAGGTACGCGTTGAGAAAATTCTGGTGCGTGAATTCGTCATCGGTATTGTCGTGGATGTACTGTGGCATGTCACCATCGAGGACTTGAAGCGCGGCGGTATAGGCGGGATTTCCGCTTCCCCCTGGGACTTCACTTGTGTTTGGGACGCCTCCCAATTCGTTGTACTGGACCCAGAAGTCGGTTTCGAGAATTTCCGCCGCAGCCGCAAACCTGAGCATGGCCGCGTCTCCAGGTGTGAGTCTCCTGCTCTTCTCTTCGGGGCCCTCGTGGGCAAAGGCGGGGGCCCTGCTGGCAAGCAGACCAGCACCTAGGGTAACTGCTCCTGCCGCCGTTCCATTCTTCAAAAATGAGCGCCGATTGGCATTCTTCGGGAACAACCTCGGTTTCTCGTTCATGTGAGTAATCCTTTCTTTCGAGTTGACCTTGTGGGTGGGTTCGAGCGGATTTGTCGGCAAGGCGGTTTGGACCTCCGCCGACGTTCTTTACGCTTAGATTCAATGTGAGAGCGGGAATAAATCAGCGAGAGGTCAAGTCTTTATCACCGTCAGGTGCTTTGGGAAATAGAGACTTACGTCAAAAACTCAAGCGATAAGAAAGGATCGGCGGGCAACCTGGGGTCGAGGCCAGGGAATTCCCCCGGGTAAAGCCCATGGATAAAGCGAAAAACTTGCCTTCGGTAGTGCGATTCGGGGCATTTGAAGTGTCTTTCGAATCGCGCGAACTGCGCAAGCACGGCATGCGCATCCAGTTAGAAGAAAAGCCCTTCCAAATCTTGGAAGCCTTGATCGAGAGCGCCGGACAGGTGGTGAAGCGAAAGGCGCTTTGCGAAAGGCTTTGGCCGGATACCTACGTGGCGTTTGACCACAGTCTGAATACGGCGGTCAATAAGCTGCGCAGTGTGCTGGGGGATTTGGCACAGACCCCGCGATTTATCGAAACACGGCCACGGCTGGGCTATTGTTTTGTGGCTCCGGTGGAGCGGCTGAATGGCCATCGCGCAGCCGGTACCGTGCGCGCCGCAAGCGGCCCGGTCGCGCAGCAAAGCAATACTTCGGGACGGCAAAATCGCCCGTTGGTTATGGCCGCAGCGGTTCGAGGTTCCAACCGTCCACAACAAGGTTCGGTGTTGCCCCTCGAAGCGAAGAGCTGTTGAACCGCGCCGTGACCGATTTTTTCTCTCCCGGCAGCAGCGAAAAATAATTATCGCTCCAGAAAACGGGAACGACGTCTTCCCCGCTCTTGCCGCGCGTGAGACGCGGATGAACCATAAAGGCGACGCTCTCGCCGTGATTCACCACGGAAATGGTCATCGAGTGTTCTGATCCACTTACACGCGTTTCTTTCGTGATTGTCACTTGTGCTTTTGGCAAGCCGTTCAATCCGGTCAGATCGGCGAAGTCTTTCTGCGGTGTATAGTCGGTGTCCGCTCTCCCGGCCCAGTCGAGCGTATCGGGCTTAGTCGAGAGCCAATAAAAATTGTCACTGATAAGCTTTCCCGCAGCATCGTGAAGCTG
>JAWOLO010000189.1:0-2743 GCA_033853375.1 Terriglobia bacterium | reverse complement strand
GGATGCGCGAGCTGAAGCGCAGACGGCGCTGAAAAAAGCTCACGACGACATCAAAGACGCAAGCTCGTAGAGCCAACGCAAAACTGCCCGCCCTTCAGGAATCGAAGTGCGCTTAGCTTCGCACCGGAGCTTGCAGCCAGCGCACGACTTTGCGCAAAGGAGAAGGACCTTTTTTCTTGCTGGCTTTCTTGCTGGCCATCGGCGTTTGCAACCACTCGACGACCCCGCGCCCCGCTGACGCGATGCCGCCATCATTGTGCTCGTCTTCGGGCAGGGTCAACGGAGCAGCCACGTAAGGGGTTGGGTCGTAGGTAGGTTCGATTGTAGCTGTTGCAGCGGACGCTACGGGGGCGCTCGCTCGGGCTTGCCCGCTTAGTTCTTCTGATAACGATACCGCTTCATCCCGTGCTGGCTTCTCAAAGGCCGAGTAGGAAGCGGAGTTGCGCGCTGGCGCTGTCTTTGGCGCACTCGGCGAGGGTGTTGGCCGTTTCTCGACCGGGCTGAACATGGAGCTTGCGACCACGCTGGGCGTTGAGCTAACCACGGCATCCATCTCCTGTGCGCGCTCCTGCAATCCGTCCGTCATTGAAAGCCTTAGCAGGGCGCCGATCTGCTGCTGAGAAGCGCGCATGGTTTTTAGGATTTTGCTTGCGAACGAAAGAACGACAAACGCAATGGTAAGCTGAGCGAGAAGGCTGCCGAATTCGTACCAATTGTTTTGCATCCAGTCGATGAGTTGATTCATGGCTGCACCTTGGTTTTGAGCGGTTTGGGCAATGCAAAGATATCGCTCAGTCGCGCGCGGGAAAACTGGCACAAAGTCCAAGAAATGGCCAGCCGCTCGCCTGCTCGCGCGTTCCATGCAAATTTTTCACAGAAGAAGACCTTGACACGGCTAAGACAGTGTCTTAAGAAGAACACTCCGGCTGGAGCCGGCGTTCCTTCTGCTCTCAGCTCCAGATAGCCTCGCCCGCCCCGCCCATCACACTCCAGGAGGCCTATATGAGAAGTCTCATCCCACGCGATAGTCTCTTCCAGGACCTGTTTGATTTCCGCAGGGATTTCGACCAGATCTTTAACCGCTTCTTGAGCTGGCCTTCAGCTCAGGAGGAATCCACGATGACGGCTGGATTCAGCCCCGCGATCGAATCTTTCATTGATAAAGACGCAAAAAAATTTCACTGCCAAGTCATGCTCCCCGGAGTCGACCCGAAAGATGTCAATCTTCAGGTGCAGGGGAACACGCTGACCATCAGCGGCGAGCGTTCCACGTCGCGCGAAACCAAAGAAGCGGATTATCTCCAACGGGAGATTACCTACGGTTCGTTCCAGCGCAGCGTCTTGCTTCCCGAAGGCGTTGATAAGGACAAACTAAACGCCGAGTATCGCAACGGGATGCTCGAAATTACTGCGCCTATCGCCGCGGCGGCATTGCCGCGCAAAGTGGAGATCAAGGCGCTTCCGCAAGCCGCCAGACACGCCAACGCTTGAATCCATTAAGCAAGAATCACCCTGGTAAGTCGTCGATTCAAGCCCAGCCCTCACAGTTTCTTGCCTAAAAGGCTAATAAATAGAAGTGGAATCTTCAAAGGCATGAGGCTGCGGCATCGAAAGCACGGTGTCGCGATGCACATAGATGGCAGATTTGGGTTGGGATAGCCTCTGACCGTGCTTCCGCAATGAAGGCCACCATTACGGTTTGCAATCATCGTCAACTTTTATGTTGTTTGGATCGAGCCAATGCAAGTACGTGCCCATGGAATGCCAGCAACCGGGGTTGCCCTTCACTTCGCCTTTGGAGGAAAAAGAGAACTCCGCTCCCACGTGCCGGTAGTCAAAAAGCAAGGGAATGTGCAAAGGAACTTTGGGAACGATGTCCTGCGTATTGACGATGCGCCAGGAAGTCAGCGGCAATTGATTGAACTGGCTCACGAATTCCCCGTTTCCTACGCGCGGTGACGCAAAGGTGCAAACGGTGGTGATGTCGAACTTGTTTTTCTCCTTGTTCTCCATCACAAACAATGTGGCCAGCGCGGAGCCGAGACTGTGACCCGTGACGACGAATGACCGCCGCGGGCGCCTTTCTTTTGCGATCCGAATTTGATCTTGTACCGCGGGCTCCTCCAGGGTGTCGGCCAATTGTTCCAACTGGTCGGCGAAGGAACCCTGCATGACCTGGTACGCAGGCGCAGCCGCGGGTGCAGCGATTGGCTTCGCTGCAGGCGCAACTCCGACGCCAACATGCCGCTTGACCACTTTCAGCGTGCTGTAAATCTTGTTGAAGCCGCGCTCCACGCGCCCACCGTTTGGTACCTGCTGAAAGCGCACCGTCGTTGCCGTTGCGTCGTCCAGCCACTCGACCCAGCCTTCGGTTCCACGAATGGCCAGCACAAAATTGTGCTTCTGCTGCTGATGCCGACAGAGAATGCCGTAGAATTTGGGTATTTCCTGCCACCAGAAAACAAAGTCCGACATGTTGATCCACGCTACTAGTTCATAAGGGTCGGGAATATCGCCCTGCTGGGGCTCAGGCCGGAGAACCTGGGGATCGCGCTTAAACATCTTGTAAGCCGCGTTGACAAACTGCCCATAAAGCACCGCTTCCTTCTTATCGAGTGGTCTTCCCATGGGGACACCTCGTTGCCGGTATCGGCGGGAATAATTGACGAAGGGTAACACAAGAGACAGTTTTTCAGGGCCGTGAAGTGCCGTTCCGTAGAAAACCTGAGGCGGTTATAAATCG
>JAWOLO010000188.1:0-5497 GCA_033853375.1 Terriglobia bacterium | reverse complement strand
TGGTCGCGGTCGAGAGCCCGCCGTAACCGGCAGTCAAGTGCGCGCCGCCCACCAGGCCCTGCACAAACGGATTAATCTTGGAGGGGTTGCGTAGAGTAAGGCGCGGTCCAAAAAGAAAACTGTAGGTATTTAGGGAAACGCCGGAGGGCGCGGCATGATATGCGCCAAAATCGCCGACAATTCCCAGCCAATGATGGTTAACGGCCAGGGAGCCGCTAACCCCATTTTGGTTGACTCCGTTGGACCCACCCAGCCGGAAATAGGAATAGCTTCCGGAGACATCGACCGACTGCGCGCTAGATGGAATAGCCATGAAAGTCATACCCAAGGCCAACAACATGAGTTTTTTCATCGGTTTCCTTCCTTTCGGGGGACATCGAGAGTCAGAAAACAGAGCCCCCACAACCTGGACCAAAGTTGATAGCTATTCGCGGAGGCTTACCCTATTTTTCCAGTAATCGGGATAAGCGCGCGGGAAACTACAGTGAGGTGTCTTGGGCCGCACTTGCCCACTAGGACACAAGAAAAGAGCGAGGGAACGGGTGCGAGAAGTGCTCGTTTCGCCGCGCAATTTTCAGAGAAACGCAGATGCCCGTCTGGAAGTCTTAAAGGAGGCGGCCGGGTGCGAAAATGTTTTGGGGGTCGAAGGCGGATTTGAGGTGGCGCATTAGAGAGATGTCGGGGCGAGGAGAACCCCAGACGCTGAGTTGGCGCTTGAGCTGGGTGGGGCACCAAGGCAGAGTGGCCGCGGCGTTTTCGGCGGCGCAGAGAGAAAAAACGGCTGCAGCAGCCTCGGAGAGGCGAAAGAGCGAGGTTGAGTCTTCGATTGACGGGAGGAGAGCGAAAAAGATTACGCCGCAGGCGCGGGAAAGACTGGCGTCCGGGAGAGAATCTTGTTCAGCAAGAAGGTGCAACTGCTGCAGAAGCGGGGCAAGACCGCTGGGAAGAGTTGTGATTTTGAAAATGGCGGCGGCGGGAGAGGCTTCGAGAAGTAGCGGAATGGATTGGCCGACGTAATGCCAGAGGTCGGCTCCTTCGGTTTCGTTGAAAGTAACAAGTTGAGCGGAGTTTGTCTCTAAAGAATCGATGAGTTGAGCAAATTCGCGGGAAGCGCGATCGCACACTTCGGGAGTGCCTTCCGCACTGATGCAGAGATGCCAGGAATCGGCTGGAAATTTTGCGTGGAGGGGTGAAGCGGGAGGTTCTTGAGAATTTTTCTCCGCCTCGAAAAAGAGTTGCATGAGCTGGGGGCTGACAAGGTCGACCGAAGCAGGGTGAAGAGGAGAGCGCTCGACGAGGCTGTTGAAGGCAAAAGCATCTTCGGGCGTTCGAAAAGAAATGACGAAGCCACGACTGGAGGGTGCCGCAGGAAAGGTGCGGAAGTTAAGGCGCGTGATGACCGCGAGGGTACCGAGAGAGCCAATGAGAAGTTTGTGGAGGTCGTAGCCGGAGACGTTTTTGACGACGCGGCCACCGCTTTTGCAAAGGCGGCCAGTGCCGTCGACAAATGCCGCTCCGATCAGGAAGTCGCGGGCAGTGCCGTAGGAATGACGAAGCGAGGAGTCGACGCCGGAAGCAATGATGCCGCCGATGGTAGATTCGAAATAGAAAGGAACCGAGAGCGGAAGAAATTGCTTTTGCTTGTAGAGGGGAGCGGCGAGGTCGTTGAAACCGGCGCCGGCATCGACGCTGACGGTGAGATCGCCGGGATCATAGTGGGCGATTTGGTTGAGGCCGGTTATGTCGAGGGCGATGTCGTAGCGCGAAGGAAGCATACCGATCGCGAGTTTGGTGCGATGGCCGCAGGGGATGAGAGCGAGCTTTTCGAGAGCGGCGAATCGGACGATTTCGGCCGCTTCTTCCTCGGAAGCAGGCTTTGCGACGGCAGAAGGAATGATTTCGTCGACGGTGTACTGGGCACAGAGTGCCGGTTCAGAGGAAACACGAGAAGCGCCTATGGCGGATTCGAGGCGCGCTGCGAAGTTGGCCGTGGTGGTCATTTGCGGGTAGCAGCCTGCCCAGAGCGAGCGCGGACGCGGATTTCGCCGCAACCTTTGCTAAGCGGAAAGATCTTGCCGGGGTTCAGCAAACAAGCAGGATTGAAGGCGTCGTGGACGCGGCGCATGAGGTCGAAATCGGCGTCGGAAAAAAGAAGCGGCATGAGCTCGGCCTTTTCCATGCCGATGCCGTGCTCGCCGGTGAGCGCGCCGCCCACTTCGACGCAATGACGAATGATTTCGGCAGAGGCTTGCATGGCGCGTTCGAATTGACCCTTATCACGGGGATCGTAGAGAACGATGGGATGGAGGTTGCCGTCACCGGCGTGGAAAATATTGCAAATGTCGAAGCCGTAGCGCGCGCCGATTTCGCGGATGCGGCGCAGCGCTTGTGGAAGTTTGGTGCGAGGAATGACGCCGTCGAGGACATAGTTGCTGGGAGCCAGACGGCCGAGAGCACCAAAGGCGTTTTTGCGACCTTTCCAGAGCAGTTCGCGCTCGGCGTTGTCGCGGGCGAGGCGAACTTCGCGGGCGTGATGAGCGTTGCAAACTTCCGTGATGGTGGCGGCCTGCGCCGCGACAGATTCGGCCAAACCTTCGACTTCGAGAAGCAAAACGGCGGCGCAGTCACGCGGGAATCCGGCGTGAACGAAGTCTTCCACGACGCGAAGCGTCCAGCCGTCGAGCATTTCGCAAGCGGCGGGAGTAATGGCACGAGCTGTGACGTCCACGACGGTTTCGGCAGCGTCGTCCACAGAATCGAAGATGGCAAGTAGCGTTTTAACGGCTTCCGGCTTGCGGGAAAGCTTCACGGTGATTTCGGTAACGAGAGCGAGCGTGCCTTCGGAGCCGACGAATAAACCGGTGAGGTCGTAGCCGGGAGCGTCGCCTTGCGCACTGCCGACGCGAACGATCTCGCCATCGGGGAGGACGAGCTCGAGCGCCGCGACGTGATTGGTCGTGACACCATAGGCGAGCGTGTGAGGGCCGCCGGCGTTTTCGGCGACGTTGCCGCCGATGGTGCACGATTTTTGGCTGGAAGGATCGGGAGCGAAGTAGAGGCCGTGAGGCTCGGCGGCAAGCGTGAGATCGAAATTGACGACGCCGGGTTGGACGACGGCGCGCTGATTCTTAGGGTCGATAGAAAGAATGCGGTTCATGCGAGCAAAGACGATCATCACGCCGCCCGTGCGGGCGAGCGCTCCACCGGAAAGGCCAGTGCCGGCCCCGCGGCCGACGATAGGGACATTGTGCCTCGCTGCAAATTTGACGATTTGCGAGACCTCTTGTGTGGTGGTAGGAAAGACAACGATGTCGGGGCGGCCCTTTTCGACCGAACCGTCGTATTCGTAGAGGAGAACGTCGTCCGGATGGAAAAGAACGGCGGAAGAGCCGAGAAGCTTTTCGAGATCGCGAAGAAGACCAGCGTGCATAGTGGGCGACCCTTCTGAGGTCGCATCTGGCACTATAGTGAGATTTCCGGGATGCGCGCAACGTGAAGTTGCATGCCGGGTCAGTGAGTGTGTTAGTGTGAATTCCCCAGGACCAGATGAGGAAAAATGGCGAAACCGAAGGTTCTTGCGACACACCGATTGTTTGAACCCGCGAGGAAAATCCTACAGGAACATTGCGACGTGGAGTATTGGGAAGAGTCAGAGAGGCCGCCGCGCGAAGAAGTGTTGCGGCGCGTGAAGGACAAGGAGGCGTTGATCTGCCTGCTGACGGAAAAAGTGAACGACGAATTGCTACAGGCGGCGCCAAAACTGCGCATTGCGGCGAACGTGGCGGTGGGATTCGACAATATCGAAGTGGCGGCATGCACAAAGCGTGGAGTGGTGGCGACGAACACTCCCGGCGTGCTGGACGAAACGACGGCGGATTTTGCATGGACGCTGCTGATGGCAGTGGCGCGGCGGCTGCTTGAAGGCGACGCGCTGGCGCGCTCGGGAATGTGGAAAGGGTGGGACCTGGACCAGTTAGTGGGGACGGATGTGTGGGGGAAAACGCTAGGTATTGTGGGATTCGGAAGAATCGGAAAAGCAATGGCGCGGCGCGCAAGCGGTTTTCAAATGAAGGTGATTTACACGGACGCAGTGCGCGCGACGCCGGAAGTAGAGAAGGAATTAAAGGCGGAATACCGCGACATCAATGCCCTGCTGGCGGCGTCGGACTTTATCAGCATCCATACGCCGCTGTTGCCGGAAACGCGCGGCTTGTTTAATGCGGAGAAATTCGGCCGGATGAAGCGGACGGCGTTTCTGATCAACACCTCGCGCGGTCCAGTGGTCGATGAGGCAGCGCTGGTTGCGGCGCTGGAGAGCGGAAAAATTGCGGGCGCTGCGCTGGACGTGTTTGAAAAAGAGCCGGCAATCCATCCAGGTTTGAAACGTTCAAACGTGGTGCTGGCACCGCACATTGCGTCGGCGTCGCTCGAGACACGTACGAAGATGGCATGCATGGCGGCGGAAAATGTAGTGGCGTTGTTGCAAGGACGGCGGCCTGTGAACGTGCTGAATCCGGAAGTGCTGAAGGGATAGAACGGGGACCTCTGACGACGCTCTCATGGCGGATCTCAAACAACTCGCCCGCCAAATTTTCCACGAGACTCTGGCCGCGATCGACATCCCTGCGACGATGCAGAGGAAGCTGCGGCGGCACGGCACGCGGATCGTGTGCGGCGAGAAAACGTTCGACCTGAAAGATTTCGGGAAAATGCGCGTGGTGGCAGTGGGGAAAGCGGCTCATGCGATGGTGGAAGGGCTGGTCCTGACGCTGGCGCCGTTCGTGGGATTTGAGGGAGTCGTTTCGGCTCCTTCGCCAACGCGAAGAGCCGTGCCGGGGCTGAAGTATTTCACAGCGGGACATCCCGAGCCGAACGAGCAGAGCTGGAAGGCGGCGGAAGCCATTCTGGCGTTACTGAAGAAATGCGATGAAAAGGCGCTGGTGTTCTTTTTACTGTCGGGCGGCGGATCGGCGCTGATGGAACTGCCGCTCGATTCGAAACAAACGCTGGAGGACGTGCAGCAGTTACACAAAGCGCTGGTGACCTGCGGAGCGAGCATCGATGAAATCAATACAGTGCGGAAGCATCTGTCAGCGGTAAAGGGCGGACGGCTGGCAACGGTTGCTCCCACGGCGACGAAAATCACGCTGGCCGTCAGTGATGTGCCTGTCGGAAAAGAGTCCGCGCTGGCATCCGGGCCGACGCTGCCGGATCCAACTACGATTGCGGACGCGAAACGGGTCATTCGGGAATATGGGCTACGCGAGAAAGTTTCGCCGGCACTGCAAAAGTGGCTAGACGAAGAGAAGATGCCCGAGACGCCAAAGGGAGAGGACAAGGCGTTTCAGAAATCATACTTTTCATTGACATTGGGAATGGACGATTTGCTTCATCCTGCGCATCGAGCGGCGGAAGCGCTGGGATTCGTGACGTGCTGTGACAATTCAACGGATGATTGGCCAGTAGAGGAGGCGGCGGAATCACTGCTAGGACAGCT
>JAWOLO010000187.1:0-25769 GCA_033853375.1 Terriglobia bacterium | reverse complement strand
TAAGATGTCGCCCTTCTGGGAGAAGACATTGGAGACGTTTGGCCAGAAGGAGAAAACGTGGCAGAATCCCTGCGTATGAGGGACGGCTGCCCGGCTAGACACGCTCTTAAGATCTGTGCTGACGGGTACCTTGGCAAAAAGCACCCTAATGGTCAGTAACAGTTCAGGAACATACCCGCCAAAGGGACTTGCCCTCTTGGCCAGTTTCTCTTAGGCTGACAAGGGTGAGCACTCTGGCAAAAGTGAACGCGCTTTCAAAAGCGCAGACTCTGGCAAAAGTGAACGCAAAACGTGGGTCCTCAAAACTGACCGTCTGCATCCTTTCGCCGCACCCGCTGGTGCTGAGCGAATTCGAACGAATTTTAGAGAAGGCGCCTTTCAAGGTCGTCTCGCAACAGTTGGAGTCCGTGCTTGCGCCGGACCTGCGCCACCTGGAGCCGCCCAAGGCCAGCGTGTACGTGATTGATGCGCACGCTGCCAAGCCGGCTACCGGAGCACTGCTGACGAACATTCAGGAACGGTATCCGGAGTCGCGTCTGATCGTCGTAGGCGAAAATCATGCAGAATCCAACAGTTTTTCTTTGCTGCGCCTGGGTGTGAAAGGTCTGCTCACATATATGGAAGCGCGGGAGCAATTGATCCGGGCGCTGCCTTTGGTGGCCAATGGCGGGTTTTGGGTGCCTCGGCAGTTGCTTTCTGGCTTTGTGGATTCCATTCTCACCAGCCAAGGGCGACGGCTGAAGACGGATTCTGTGACCAACTTGAGCCGGCGCGAGCAGGAAGTGCTGGATTCGCTGCTGGAGAACCTCTCGAACAAAGAAATCGCCAGCAAGCTGAATATCGCGGAGCGCACGGTGAAATTTCACGTGTCGAATCTGCTGAACAAATTCGGCGTGCGCCGCCGCGCGGACCTGATCCTGTTGACGTTCCAGCGCCGGTTGTCGCAGGCCTAATCTGCGCCCTCAACCTGGCTTATTCCAACCACCCTTCTGAGGTATCCTACCTCTTCGAATCTTGAGCTAAGCCTTGTTGGCTTAGCGTGGAGCAGAGTCCCTTGAACATTCTAGTTACGGGCGCGGCGGGATATATCGGCAGCATTTGCGCGGAGGTTTTGCTGTCGCGCGGGATGAACGTGATTGCGCTGGACAACCTGCTGGAAGGCCACTCGGCCGCCGTGCCGCCGGAAGCGACGTTTTGCAGCGTAGACCTCGGAAACCGCCAACAGCTCGAAACTGTTTTCACGAAACACAAAATCGACGCAGTGATGCATTTTGCTGCCGAGGCGCTGGTGGCCAAGTCAATGAAGGAGCCGAGCATCTTCTACGCCACCAATGTGGCTTGTGGAGTAAATCTGTTGGATGCAATGACTCGCCACGGCGTGCGAAAGTTTATCTTCTCTTCGACTGCGGCGACTTACGGGGAGCCCGAAATCGTGCCCATTCCCGAAGATCATCGCAAGGCGCCCATCAATCCCTATGGAAAGTCCAAGCTGGTCTTCGAGGGCATTCTGGCTGACTACCGCGTCTATACTGGGCTGCAATACGCGAGCCTTCGTTACTTCAATGCCGCGGGCGCTTCCAAAGAGCGCGGCGAGCATCATCGCGTGGAAACACACTTGATTCCGCGCGTGCTGGATGCGGCCGCCGGAAACCTGCCTCACGTCGACGTTTTTGGGACTGACTATCCTACGCCGGACGGTACCTGCGTGCGTGATTACATTCACGTGCTTGACATTGCGGATTCCCACGTGCGCGCCTTGATGGAGATTGACCGCGTGTCGGGGGAAGCATTCAACGTTGGCAACAGCCGCGGCTATTCGATTCTGGAAGTAATTGACACAGCGGAGCGCGTCACGGGCCGAAGAATTCCCCGCAAACCCGGGCCGCGGCGTCCGGGCGATCCGGCGGTGCTGGTCGCGAGCAAAGAGAAACTAAAGCGCGTGCTGGGCTGGGAAGCAACTCATTCTTCGCTGGAAGAGATTATCGAATCGGCGTGGGCCTGGAAGCAGAAGCATCCGCGCGGTTATGAGGATGACGCCCGGGCGACGGCCTAGTGCCGTTCCAACTTGTCGCAACAAATTTTTTGTAGGCTTTTCCGAAAAGTGTCCTTTTGACGTGAACCCGCCACCTTTCGCAACCATGAGTCGGAACAGCACTAGTCGCTCAAGCGAAACCGGATGATGCACCACAGGGCTTGCACGCCATCCTTCCAGGTAATCTTCTTACCTTCTTCGTAGGTTCGCCCAGCGTAAGTGATTGGTACCTCGTAAATGCGCCAGTTGTGTTTGGCGATTTTCGCTGTAATCTCCGGCTCGAATCCAAAGCGGTTGGATTTGATGGTGATGCCCTTCAGAACTTCTTTGCGGAAAACCTTGTAACAGGTCTCCATGTCCGACAACTTTAAGTTGGTGAAAATGTCCGAAAGCAAAGTGAGCCAGCGGTTGGCCACGTAATGCCAGAAGTAGTGCACGCGCTGCGGTCCGCCAAGAAACCGCGAGCCATAGACGACGTCCGCGCGGCCATCGATGATGGGTTCAAGCAATACGGGGTAATCGCGCGGATCGTATTCGAGGTCTGCATCCTGGACCAGCACAATGTCGCCAGTGGCTTCCGCAAAGCCGCGCCGCAGCGCTGCTCCCTTGCCCTGGTTGGGGGTTTGAAAGAAGAAGCGCAGGTCCTTCAATTCAATCGGTTCTCCGCCGTCCTGAGCTGGCGCGTACGGTTCCTTGTTCGCTTGCCGCGCGGCCATGTTTTCGAGGATCTGGCGCGTGCCATCGGTCGAGCAATCATCCACAACGATCACTTCCTTGCGTATTTCTGCATCCAGAACGCGCCGCAAAATCTCTTCGATCGTGCCGCGCTCGTTATAAACGGGAATCACAATGGAGACAGTTGGGTTGCTAAGCGCGGTCGGATTATTCCGTCGGTAAGCCATGGGTGCCGAAGATTGTAGCGGCGGGGACTCCAGCGAGTAAAGGCGAGTCCGGCAGGCAGGCGAGTCCTCGATTGGTCCCGCACTTCCCGCAAGCTTGGAAAGCCGCTATTCTTGTACGCGGCAAGAAAATAGTAGGGCCAGAACGATCATGACCACGTTTTATATCGAACAATTTGGCTGTCGCGCCACCCAAGCGGATGGCGCGGCGCTCGAGCGTCAATTGCTTGAGCGTGGCTGCGTGTGCGTGCGGAACGCATCTCAAGCCGATGTCGTCGTCGTGAACACCTGTACGGTGACGGCTTCCGCCGATGCGCAAGCGCGCGACGCCATTCGCAAGCTTCATGCGGCGAATCCCAATGTTCGTGTGCTTGTAACCGGATGCTACGCGCAGCGCGCGCCGGAAGAATTGACCGAGCTTCCCGGCGTGGCGTGGGTTGTGGGCAATTCGCATAAGCCGCAAATTCCGGAATTGCTCGAACGGGTTTCGCTATCCGCTGAATTGCCCCGTTCGAATGGTTTTCTTCCGCTCTCCGCAATCTCGCCTGCTTCTTTCCCGGAACCTGAGCACCCGGCGGAAATTCTGATCGGCGACATTTTTGAGCAGCAACAGGAACTGCTCACGACTCCCGTCTTCGGGGGAGAGGGAAACCATACCCGGCCCACCCTAAAAATTCAGGATGGATGTAATTCGCGCTGCTCCTTCTGTGTGATTCCCTTCGTTCGCGGAAAGAGCCGCAGCTTGCCGCCGGATACGGTGATTCGCGAGCTCCAGAAACTCAGCAACGCGGGCTATCATGAAATCGTCTTGAGCGGCATCAACCTCGGCACTTATGGCCGCGACCTCTCCCCGCGCGTGGAGTTCGAAGACCTGCTTTGCCGCATTCTCGACGAGACGACGGTCGATCGGTTGCGCGTCAGCTCTATCGAGCCGATGGACGTGACGCGGGATTTAATCGAGCTTTTTGCTTCGACCGAGCGGCTTGCCCAGCACTTTCACATGCCGCTGCAGTCAGGTTCGAACCGCATCCTTGCCGCCATGCACCGCTGGTATCGCGCGGAGCATTACGCCCGCCGCGTCGGGCTCATCCGCGAGCGGCTCCCGCATGCCGCCATCGGTGCCGACGTGATCGCCGGCTTTCCCGGCGAGACCGAAGACGACCACGCCGCAACACTTGCTTTCATCGAGGCGCTCCCTTTCACCTATCTTCACGTCTTCTCCTATTCCAAGCGCCCTGGGACTAAGGCTGCCGGACTCTCGAATCACGTGCCTGGCGCGGTCATCAAGCGTCGCGCCCGCGAATTGCGCGCTCTCGGCGAACGCAAAGCCGCGATATTCCGCCAATCACAAATCGGCCGCGAGCTTTGCGTCCTTACCCTTCGACAAGACGAGGGCAACGGATCGGCCAAGACCCCGGCCATTTCCAGCAACTTCCTGAAAGTTCAGATTGATGGGACATGGCCCCCAAACCAGTGGCTCGAAGTTGAACTCCCAGTTCAAGAGGGATGGGATTGCACGACTGCGAAAGCTGTCACTGGTGTTTTGACCCAGAGGTGAAATCGAGATGGAAGCAAATGAGAAATATTTTTTGCCAATAAGCTCCCTCCCTATCTGAATCTAGCCACCGCGCCAGTTGACCAATCGCTGCTTCCACTCTTACGCTTCGAAGATCACTTGAGCCAGGGCTTGGTTCTCCGTGTGCGTGATGCTCAGCGCGATATGCTTCACGCCAAGCTGCTTGGCGATTTCTTCCGCTGCGCCAGTGAGTTTCAGTGCCGGACGTCCGCTTTTTTCGCGGACGACTTCCAGGTCCACCCAGCGTACGCCGCGTCGCCAGCCGGTTCCCAGTGCTTTCATCCCCGCTTCTTTTGCCGCGAAGCGCCCGGCGTAGCGTTCATATTTGTTTTTGAACTGCTCGCAATAATCCCGCTCTTTCTGTGTGTAAAGCCGCCGCAAAAATGTTTCGCCGTACCGCTCGATGGCTTTCCGGATGCGATCCACTTCGGCAATGTCCACGCCCATCCCGATGATCAAGAGGCCTCCAGCAGCTCGCGTTCGGACACATTAACCCGGTTCAACCCGTCTGACCCGCTCCGATTATACTGGGAGAGTCGCAAATGCCTACAAAGACCATCAGGACTGGCCGCACCCGCAGCCTCAAAGGAGAGGGTGTTTCGGCCTTCAATGGCTGGACCGAGCGCAAAGCTGGCGGCCTGCGAATTCTTCAAGCTTCCGCGCTGGCGAAAATTCCCTGGCTCGTTCACGGATTCAGCGCGCGGCCCGGCGGCGTGAGCGATCTCGGCGGTGAAAAGGTTCTGAACCTTGGCTTTGCAGAATGGGATACAAGAGAAGATGTTCTCGAAAACCGCCGCCGCTTCCAATCCGCTCTCGCCGCAAATGATCTGACTCTTGTTGTGCTGAGCCAGATTCATTCCGATGTCGTTCATGTTTTTGAAGCCCCGCCAACTGCTCCTTGCCGTGGAGATGCTTCCGCGACCAATCGTCCGGGCATGCTCCTCGCCGTTCAGACCGCGGATTGCGTTCCCATTCTTTTGGTGGACCTCAAAAAGCGCGCAGTCGCTGCGGTTCATTCCGGCTGGCGCGGCACATTGCAGCGCATCGTCAGCAAAGCCATCGGCAAGATGCAGATGCAATTCGGCACGAAGCCCGCGGACGTGCTTGCCGCCGTCGGCCCTTCGATTGGCGGCTGTTGCTATGAAGTTGGCACAGAAGTGGCCTCAGAGTTCCGCTCGCAATTCTGCAACGCTTCGGAATGGTTCGACGAGTTGCGCACCGGTGACGAGCCCAATCCCTTGCAATGGCTCAACATGGCTCCGCCGGGCCATCAGCCCCCGCCGAAAAACGTCCTCCTCGACCTTCGCAAAGCCAATCGCGCGCAACTCCTCGAAACTGGCCTGCTCGACCGCAACATTTTTGTCAGTGATCTGTGCACCGCCTGCCGCCGCGACTTCCTCTTTAGTTACCGGAAAGAAGCCGGCGCCACCGGCCGCCTGATGGCCGTCATCGGCATTCGCGATGATTTATGAGCTGACGTCCGCGCCACAGAATGTTAGGGCCCGATAGAAACCAGTCCGCGCTGGGAAGAAACATCCAGCAGCGCTAATTGCCCGCAGGCGGCCATGACGTCGCGTCCGCGGGAGTAGCGCACAAAGGTTGGCACGCCTTTGTCGGTCAGAATGCGGCGGAACTCTTCGATTCGTTCTGTTGAGGGCTCGCGGTAGGGAAGTTCACCGGGATTCCAGGGGATCAGATTCACTTTCACGCGCTTCAAAGGCGCCAACAGCTTCACTACGCGCCGCGCGTCCTCCGGCGAATCATTCACGTCCCCAAGCATCACATATTCAAACGTCAAGTGCTCCCACGGCCGCAGCGGATAATTCTTGCAAGCCTCCATCAGCGTTTTCAGCGGATATTTCTTGTTGATGGGCATCAGCTTGTCGCGCTCTTCGTCGTTCGAGGCATTCAACGAAATCGCCAGCTTCGGCCGCACTTTCTCCTGTGCCAGGCGTTCAATCCCCGGCACGATGCCGCTCGTCGAAAGCGTCACATGCTTCGGCGACAATCCTACGCCTTTGGGATCCAGCAGAATTCGCAACGCCGTCATCACCGGCTCGAAATTCAGCAAGGGCTCGCCCTGCCCCATCAACACAACATTTGTTTGGATCCCTTCGGGGCTTTGCGTAGCGCCGGGCTTTAAAGTCCGCGCGGCAACGGGGGGTCGGACCTTTAGGTCCGACATTACATTCGGCATCGATCGGGCTTTAGCCCCTGAGGAACTGATTTTGCTGCTCTCATGCAGACTCTCAGGTCCGGCAGCCTTTTCTGCGGCTCCAAAATTTGAATTTTTTTCTTGTTCCTCCAGGGCCACCAACACCTGCCCTATGATCTCCCCCGCGGTCAAGTTGCGAATCAGGCCCAACTGCGCTGTCAAGCAAAAGTGGCAATCCACGGCGCATCCCGCCTGCGTCGAAATGCAAATCGTCTGCCTTCCTTCGCTCGGCATGAACACTGCCTCCACCGAAGCAGGGGGTTGCGTGTACCTTGATCCTTTCTGTTTCTTCTCCGCGTCCTCTGTGTTTATTCTTCCTTCTTCCGCTTCACTTAGCCCAAACAAATACCGCACCGATCCGTCGCTGGAAATAAATCGCTGTTTTACCTCGGGTAGAGTGATGCGCGCTTCTTTCGCCAGCCGCTCACGAAGCGCCGCCGGCAAACTCGTCATCCGCGCAAAGTCGAATTTCCTCTCCGCATACAGGGCGTGATAAATCTGCCCGCCACGATACGCCGGCTCGCCCACCGCCACGCAAAACGCGCGCAATTCTTCTTTCGATTTGCCGAGAAGTTCGACCATGTCTCCTCACGCAGCCTTTATTCTTCTCATCATCCCATCCCGCGAAAGCAGAACCAAGTTTTCGACACCACTTGCCGTTCTTTTTGTTCCTTTACTTCCTCTCTTTCGCCTTGCGCTATAATCCCTTAGCAATCCCCGCGAATCCCAAACCAGGGTTGGGAGGCATCCTATGGCGCAATACGTGGCAACGGAAAAACTCAATATTGAAGATTGGGTCAAGGGCCTTACCGCCCTCCCTGAACCCGAATTCACGTTGCAAAATGTGCAGAACTACGTCATCCGCCACGCCGTGCGCCCGGAGAGTCTCGAAAAATATTGTTTCTTCTCCAAAGGAAATTACACGCGCAATCTGGTTTTCCGCAACGACCTCTTCGAGTGCATGACGCTTTGCTGGGACATTGGCCAGCACAGCCGCATCCACAATCACCGCGGCCAGAATTGTTGGATGTCCGCACCCATCGGCCGCCTGCGCATCCAGAATTATCGCGTGGACGATCGCGACGCTTCTAAAGGCACTTGCCGCATCGTGCCTACGGAACTCTACGATCTCGACGCCGCGCATCCCACCTACGTCAATCCGATGGAGCCAGTCCACGAAGTCATGAATCTCGCCGAATTCAACCAGCGAGCCGTCAGCATCCACATCTATTCGAAGCCCTTTGACAGTTGTGAAGTGTATTACCGGGATAAGGGCTCTTATGCAGACGTGCCTCTCTTCTTCACCAGCGAATACGGCAAGTTGAACCCCTCAGAAAAACTCTTGTAGTTGAAGCCCTCTCAGGGCTTTGCCATTTCGGCACATTATCTTATCCTGTAAGTCCTTGGTCTAGTTGAGCTTAGGAAAAGAGATCATTCGGCAAATCGGAAGTGGTCTTTCCCTTTTTCCTTTTCCACCACACTTGTGTCACAATTTGTGAATGGCGACCGAAGTTCGCGACATCCAGAAGCAGGTCCTGCCCAATGGCCTGGTGGCCATTACCGAGACCATGTCGCACGTCCGTTCCGTCTCCGTAGGCGTCTGGGTCCGCAACGGGTCCCGCCGTGAAATCCCCGAAGAAAACGGCCTCGCCCACTTCATCGAGCACATGGTTTTCAAAGGCACGGAGCGCCGCTCTGCCGAAGCCATTGCCCGCGAGATGGATTCCGTCGGCGGCATGCTCGACGCCTTCACCTCCAAAGAGCAAATCTGTTTCAATGCCAAAGTGCTCGATGAGCATCTCCCGATCGCCTTCGATGTGATCGCCGATCTCATCCTGCGCCCGAAATTTGATTCCGAGGACTTGAAGAAAGAGCGCAAAGTTGTCCTCGAAGAAATCAAGATGGACCTGGACAATCCCGAATATCTGCTGCACGAGATTTTTACGCGCGGCTTCTGGCCGGGACATCCGCTGGGCCGGCCGATTCTCGGTACGCCGGAAACGGTAAAGAAATTCAATCGCGACGCGCTTCGCTCGCGTTTCCAGAATTGGTTCGCGCCCGACCATCTGGTCGTTACCGCCGCAGGTAATGTAACGCACGACCAGGTCATGCAATTAGTGCAGCGCGAGTTCGGTTCGCTCGAGCCGGCCGGACCTGCTGATGATGGCGGCGCGCCCAACACGCAGGCGCCCATCCGCCTCGAAACCAAGCGCGACCTCGAACAAGCGCACATTTGCATCGGCGTTCCTTCGGTTCCGCTGGCGCATCAGGACCGCTTCGGTTTTGCCGTTCTCAACAATCTGCTGGGCGGTGGCATGTCTTCGCGCTTGTTCCAGAATATTCGCGAAAAACGCGGCCTGGCCTATGCAGTTTTCAGCGAGCTCACACCGTACTCCGACGCCGGCATGATGACCGTATACGCCGGAACCGCCACGGACGCTATCGGCCAGGTGATCGACCTCACCATTCAGGAATTTCGTTCCCTGAAGGAAACGCTGGTCGGCGAAGAAGAGCTGCGCCGCTCGAAGAACCATCTCAAGGGCTCGTTGATGCTCTCGCTCGAGTCCACCAGCTCGCGCATGTCCAATCTCGCGCGCCAGGAGCTGTATTTCGGCCGCTTCTTCTCGCTCGACGAAATCCTTGCCGCCATCGAAGCGGTCAGCGCTGAGGAGCTGCAGTCGCTTGCGCGCCGCTACTTCCAGAGCGACCAAATCGCCGTCACGGTCCTCGGCCCGGTCAACGGCTTTACCCTCGACCGCTCCCGCCTCGCCTGCTAAGCTTCGGGGCACGGGCACGCGGGTTTCTGGAGCACGCACATGCACGAGGCGACCGAATCCCCCCGAACGGCTATGAGCGACCTGCCGGATTGCTGGCCGCCCCTCCCATTCGAGTCTTGGAAAGACACCTACGCCACACTCCACATGTGGACGCAGATCGTCGGCAAGGTCCGCCTCGCGCTCACTCCCCGGTTGAACCATTGGTGGAATGTTCCTTTGTACGTGGCTGCGCGCGGCCTTACTACTTCTGCGATTCATTACGCCGAACGCACCTTCGAGCTGCGCTTCGATTTCCTCAATCACGAATTGGTGCTGCAACTCAGCGACGGCCAGGTCAAGTCACTCCCGCTCTTCCCTCGGTCCGTGGCCGACTTTTACCAGGCGTTTATGGGCATGTTGCATTCGGCAGGCATCCAGGTCCGCATTTGGAAAATGCCGGTCGAAATTCCCAATCCGATTCCTTTTGACCAGGACCAGGTTCACTCTTCCTACGATCCTGAATCGGTGCGCCGCTTCTGGCAAATCCTCGTCTCCGTGGACCGCGTCTTTCAGGAGTTCCGCTCCCGCTTTCTCGGCAAGTCCAGCCCCGTGCATTTTTTCTGGGGTAGCTTCGACCATGCGGTTACGCGCTTTTCCGGCCGCCGCGCTCCCGAGCGCTCCGGCGCGGATTCCATCACCCGCGAAGCCTATTCCCACGAGGTCAGCAGCGTCGGCTTTTGGCCCGGTAGCGGCATTGACGCGCCTGCCTTCTATTCCTACATGGCCCCCGAGCCGCCGGGCTTCCGCGATGCTCGCGTCCGCCCGGTCACCGCGAAGTACCACTCGCAGCTTGGTGAGTTCCTACTGATGTATGACGACGTGCGCCTTTCCCCGTCTCCCTGCGCCACGCTCCTTGACTTTTGTCAGTCCACCTACGAAGCCGGAGCCGAACTGGCCCATTGGGACCGCCAAGCCCTCGAAAAAGCGCCCCGCGCCTCCGCCAGCATCGCCTGAGAAGCTAGCCTCCTTCTTCCTTCTCTCTTTCTCCCCTCCCGCGGGGAGGCAAGGATAGAGCAGCTAGCACGTGAGATGCTGTCCCTCTCAAAATTGAATTGGAACAACACACAGTTTGACGGTGGGGAGCCGATTACTGTAAGGGCGGCGCGACGCGTAGGAGACATTCTAAAATGTGTTCCTGAGGGCGCGCCCGTGCAGGCTAGTTTCCGCTTTTGTATGTAGCAGTTCCATATCCTGTCGAATGCTCGGTTTCTATATCGGGCATCCCCCTTGGACAATCACCCCCCTCCCCATCTGGACCTCTGGTCGAGCCCTGGCATCCCTCGGCAAACAAACTACTTATTTTCCTCTTGACATACTATAATTACATAGTACAATTATTTTTGTTCACGGCTCCTGCCGTCCCACTTGACACCACACCCATGCGTCCCCGCCCCGTGGTCCCTTTCATCCTTCGCTCTCAGACCCCTGCCTACCATCAAGCCGCCGCTAACCCTTGTATTTGCCACACTTCCGAAAAATCGCCTGTAACTCCAATCATTGCCACACTTCCAAAAACTCGCTCCCGCAAGTCCTTTACTTGCCACACTTGCGCCCCCCTCCCCCGGTCACCAGCGACTCACGCCTTCGCCGCTCTCTGCGCATTCACGGCGGCGCCGAGGATGCCCAGTTCGTCGGAGGCGGCAAGGACCTCAAAGCGGCTGCCTTGCAGCGGACTCATTTTCACCATTTCGTGCACCAAGCGGTCGAGCAGGCCGGTATCGATAAATTGCGTGTCCAAGCCGGTGATGAAGAAGACGCCGGGGCCTTCCATGTGGATGCTATCGGCAGTGGCCGCGGCCAGCGCGCGATGGCACAACTGCACAAACTCCGCGCAGCGCGCGTCGCCGGCGCGCGCATTTTCAAACACTTCTTCGGGCTCAAGATCGAGGAAGCGCATTCGCATCGAGCGGCGCCCGAGAATTCCTTCGAGGTGCCCCTTGCCTCCGCAGCCGCAGAAAGTTTCCTTCGGGTCCAGCGTGACTACGGTGTGGCCGCCTTCCCACACGCCCTCGCTCGCGGGATACCGGCCAAAGCCGATGCCGTTGCCGAGCGTCCACACGCGCGTAAGCTGGTGCAGCTTGCCCTGCGTCGCGGCGATGCCCGCGGCCATGGCGTCGGCGTCATTGAAAACACGCACGGGAACACCGGCGGCTGTGCCCTTGAACGAAGCGGAAAGCGCGGCTTGCAGCGCGAAGCCCTTGACTTGTTGGAGGTTGGGAGATTCCTCAACCACGCCATTGCGGATGATTCCGGGGAATCCGACGCCGATGGCTTCAATCTTCTCTTTTCCGGCAACTTTGTCGACGAGCTCGCGGACCGCAGACACAATTTCCTCGGAATGCATCGACTGCAAGGGATCGAGCGACTGTGGCGACTCCGGAAAAAGTTTGAGCGGCCCGACGACCTTGCTGCCTTCGACCAGGCCCGCAGCGATATGTTCCATCACCAAAACGCCAACTGTCCTGCTCATGGTGTTACCGCCCGTCTTTTGCCATCGAATGTCTCTGTTCGTCGTTCCGAGCCTGCCTGCCGCAGGCAGGCGTAGCGAGGACTCCCTCTTCTTACAAAAGCCGAGGAAGAGAGATTCCTCGTCACTACGCTCGCCTGCGGCGAGCTTCGTCCCTCGGAATGACAGGGTTGATCTCGCTTGCCGTTGTTTCATCAACCCGAAGCAGGGCGCGATATATCGTGCCTCTACGAACGCTCGGCCTATTTATTGAAGCCATGAATCAGCCCTTGAACCAACCATCGAATTCAGCCTTTGGTCAATTTGTTGAGCCCGTTAAACGCGGCGGCTTTGTAGCACTCCGCCAGCGTTGGATAATTGAAAACCGTGTCCACAAAATATTCCACGGTGCCATTCAGCGCGAACACCGCCTGGCCAATGTGCAGCAGTTCCGACGCGCCTTCTCCGATGATGTGCACACCGAGCAATTCTTTGGACGTGGGATCGAAAAGCAATTTCAACCGGCCGGTGGTGTCGCCGCGAATCTGGCCGCGGGCAATCTCGCGGAAATAGGCCATGCCGACTTCGTAAGGGATGCCTTCGTCGGTGAGCTGCTCTTCAGTCTTACCGATGAAAGAAATTTCAGGAATGGTGTAAATCCCATAGGGATAATTGGCGCGGTTGGAATGCACCGGCATGCCGAAGGCGTTGGCGGCGGCGATGCGGCCCTGTTCCATCGAAACGGAGCCGAGGCTGGGAAATCCGATGACGTCGCCTACGGCAAAAATGTGGGTTTGCTTGGTGCGGTACTGCTCGTCCACGGGAATGCGGCCGCGCGCATCGGCTTCGAGTCCAGCAGCGGAGAGATTTAGCTCATCGATGTTGCCCTGGCGGCCGACGGCGTAGAGGAGGGCTTCGCCGGAGATTTTTTTCTTACTTTTCAAATTGGCGACGACGGTGTGGTCCGGGTTTTCCTCCACGCTTTCGACTTCCTCGTTGAGGCGCAGGGTCACGCGGCGGTCGCGCAAGTGATAGCAAAGCGCTTCGACCATCTCCTGGTCGGCGAATTCGAGCAGCCGCGGACGCTTTTCAATGAGCGTGACGCGCACGCCCAGAACCGCGAACATGCAGGTGTACTCGACGCCAATCACGCCACCGCCGACCACGATCATGGCCTTGGGAATTTCGGGCATGCTGAGGATTTGATCGCTATTGATGATGGTTTTGTTGTTAAACGGCACGAGCGGCGAAACTGCGGGTTTGGTGCCCACCGCGATGATGATGTGCTGGGCTTCGAGCTCTTGCTGGCCGCGGGTGCTGTTGACTTGGATGCGATGGGGATCGAGAAAGCTCGCGATGCCGGTAATGACGTCGATGCCATTGCGCGAAAGCTGGGCGCGAATCACGTCGATTTCAGTTTTGATGACGTTGAGCGCGCGGAAGGAAAGGTCGGACATGGTGATCGGTTCCTTCACGCGGTAGTTCACGCCATAAATGCTCTGGTATTGATAACCGGAAAGGTGCAAGACGGCTTCACGAATGGTTTTGCTGGGAATCGTGCCCGTGTTGATGGCGGTGCCGCCGACGACTTCGAGTTTTTCAATCAGCGCGGCGCGTTTGCCGAATTTTGCAGCTTGGATGGCGGCGCGCTGCCCTGCAGGGCCGGAACCCACCACGATGAGATCGTACTTGTCCATAGTTTGATTTTGCCGCGCGAGTATACCATTGTCGCAAAGAACAGAAATTAGAGCGAGAAAAGCAGAAGACAAAAGAAGTTGCGGGAAAAACCATGAAGAAAACGGTTCGCCGGGCCGCCAACGTTCTATGGGACACAGTTCGAGTTGGTGACACCGCGTTCGAATTGGAACAGTCGCTAAGAGGAGCGACCTGCGAGCCTTGCGCGAATGCGAGTAAGTAACTGATTCTAAAAGCGGATTTCGTCCTCTCTTTGTTTTTCCGTTTCATTCTTTGGGCACTGGCGTGCGTTCACCCAGCGGGGGGAATCGCGCAGGTGTGTGCCATACAGGAAGAGATCAGCGTGCCGATGAGGGATTTCCATGAAACTCTGCGCAGGGCGCCGAGGAGCACCGCTATGCACAGCGCGAGCAGCAGGGGTGATGAGATACGCCTGTGGGCACGCTGGATGCGCGTGGCTTTGAGGTTCTTGTTCGTGGTGTTGACTGCTGCCGGTTTTGCGGGAGCGCAGGAGCAAAAGCAGACCGACCTTGGCGGACTGAGCCTCGAAGATCTGGCGAAGATGAAGGTGGATTCGGTCTACGGGGCTTCCAAGTTTTTGCAGAAAGCTTCGGATGCACCGACTTCCGTCACCGTAGTGACCGCAGAAGAGATCCAAAAGCATGGCTATCGCACGTTGGCGGACGTATTGAAGAGTGTTCGAGGCTTCTACGTGATCAACGACCGCAATTACAGCTATGTAGGAGTGAGAGGATTCTCGATGCCGGGCGATTACAATGCACGAATTCTCTTCCTACTGGACGGTCACCGGGTCAACGACAACATTTATGACGGGGCGTATGTAGGCACGGAGTTCCCAGTCGACGTCGACCTAATCGAGCGGATTGAAATCATCCGCGGACCCAATTCTTCGATTTACGGCACTGGAGCTTTCGCCGCGGTAATCAATGTAATTACCAAGCGAGGGCGCGATTTGAGCGCAAGCGAAGTTTCTGGAGAAGCAGGAAGCTGGAACTCCTACAAAGGCCGCTTTACATATGGCGACCGATTTGACAGCGGCGTGGAAACGCTTCTCTCGGGGTCGTTCTACAACAGCAAAGGCCACGAGAATCTTTTCTTCCCGGCGTTCGACAGCCCCGCTACGAACAACGGCGTCGCGGTGAATGCCGACGGGGACCAGTCTTACAACACATTCGCGGACATTATCTACAGAGATTTCAACGTCCATTTCGTGCTGGGCTCGCGCACAAAACACATTCCGACGGCCTCGTTTGGCACAGTATTCAACGATCCCAGGATGCGCACGACCGATTCGCGAAGTTACGTGGACGTGCAGTACCAGCACACGTTCGGGTCCTGGGAGACGCTTGGGCGAGCGTCCTACGATTGGTACGACTACCACGGTATCTACATTTATGACTACGCAGGGACAGGCATTCCGCCCTTTACTCAGAACTACGACGCGGCGAATGGGAGCTGGCTGGACTTTCAGGGCGACGCTTCGAGGTTTTTCTTCAAACGACACAAGGTCACGCTAGGGACGGAATTCCGCAAGGATCTTCGGCAAGAGCAGATCAACTACGACATCCAGCCTTACTTTCTGTACCTGGATGATCACCGAACGGCGTGGATTGCAGCGTTGTATTTTCAAGACGAATATTCCATCAGCAAGAAATTGGCGTTCGTGGCTGGAGCGCGAAGCGACTGGCACCAGAAGTTTGAGACCACACTAAGTCCGCGCTTTGGAATGGTGTTTCATCCGGATCCAAGCACGGACATCAAGGCCACGTACAGTTGGGCGTTCCGTGCGCCAAACAGCTATGAAAGCTTTTATGCCTTCAGCAAAAGCAATACGGCAAACCCGTTGCTAAAGCCGGAAGGAATTCGCAGTTGGGAGCTGGATGTTGAGCGTCGGTTTAGGAAGGAGTATTACGTGTCCAGCGCAGGTTTTTTGAACCGAATGAACGATGTGATCACGCCGGAAATTGACCCGCTTACTGGCAACCCCATCTATTTGAACTCCAGCCCGATGCAGACGAAGGGGATCCAATGGGAACTGGGCGCCAAATGGACGAATGGCTTGGAAGGGGCTATTTCCCATACCTTGCAGGACTCCCGGAATGAAGTGACGCACGACGTGTTGACGAATTCGCCGAAACAATTGGGCAAGGTAAACCTCAGTATTCCCCTGGTACAAAGAAAGTTTTTTGCTGGTGTGGACGCACAATACGTGAGCAAACGAAGGACGATTGCACAAACGGATTTAGGCGGCTATCTGGTCGTGAATTTGACGTTCTTCACTCGCAAACTTACGGAGAACTGCGACATTTCCGGGAGCCTTTACAATTTATTCGACAAGCAATACGCGGAATCGGGGGGCCTAGAACACCGGGAAACCTCGATTCCGCAAGATGGACGCAGCTTTCGAATCAAACTGACATACAGACCGCATGTGAGCGCGAGGTAGAAACGGAAGAACGAAGAATCACGTGAACAGCATAGAACAGCAAAAATGCGCCGTGAGAGAGCCGGGCATGCGGCAAGGAGATAAAATCCCGGCACGCTTGTTGGGTGGACTGCTCAGACGTTTGATTTCGTGTCTCGCGCTGGCTCTGTTTTTCGTTCCTCAGGGCGTTATGGGGCAGGACTCGGCGGGAGAGTATGAATTGAAAGCCGCGATGCTTTATAACCTGACGCGTTTTGTGGAGTGGCCGGAATCGGCTTACGCCGATGGTCAAGCTCCGACCGTACTTTGCATTCTGGGGCGGGACCCTTTTGGAGATGCGTTGACATCCTTGGTGTCCAAGCAGGAAGTCAGCGGGAGACCCGTTCAGATTCGCCACATTTCCAATGAGAAGGAAATTCGCGGATGCCACGTGGTTTACATCAGCTCTTCGGAACGGAAAAGCATTGCGCAGATCCTCGCGGCTCTCAAGGGAGTTAGCGTCCTGACCGTGGGGGAGACGGCGCAGTTTGCAGCACGCGGCGGGATAGTTCAATTCTCCCTGGAAGAAAGACAAGTTCGCTTCGAAATCAATCTGGAAGCAGCGTCCATGGCAGAGCTCAAAATCAGTTCGAGGCTGCTGGTGCTCGCGCGAGTTGTGAAAGATCCAAACAAGAATCCGAGCAAGGAAGGTTCCATGCTGGACCTTAGGGCGTTGGAAGTTACCAGCGCAAGAAGGCCAGGACGCTGCGCCGAACAGCAACAGAGTTTCTGCAAGTCGCGGTTTCACGTAATGGCCGCGAAGAATTTGGCCGGAGCCGATGAGGATGCAATTCTTTCGTAAGTGCTCGATTCAGCGAAGGCTGACGGCAATCATCTTGATGACGGGGATTCTGGCGGTAGCTCTGGCAAGCCTGGGGTTCGGACTGTACGAGCGGGCCAGCTATCGGGCAATGATGGTCAGTGAGTTGAGCGCGCTTGCGGATACGCTGGGCGCAAACACGGCGGCAGCCTTGATGTTCAATGATTCCAAGTCTGCACGTGAAATGCTGAGCGCGTTGCAGGGCGAAAAGCACATTGTTGCCGGGCTTCTGTACGATCGACGGGGTAATGTTTTTGCGGATTATCGCCGTTCGGGAGTTCCGGCAAGTTGGGTTTTGCCCTCATGGGACGAGGCAGAGGCAAGATTTGACAAACAGAATCTTACGTTGGCGCAGAGGGTGAACTTTGAGCGCACGAAGGTAGGGGTCATCGTCATTGTGTCGGACCTGAGCGTGCTTCACGCGCAACTTCGGCAATACACGAAGATTTCGGGTCTCGTTCTGCTGGTGTCGGTTCTGCTGGCTTTTATCGTCTCGTCACACTTTCTGCGAAAAATTATATCGCCGATTCTTGCGCTGACGTGGCTGGCGGGGAAGGTTTCCTCGCAGAAAGACTATTCGTTAAGAGCCGACGCAGGACGTAATGATGAAGTCGGCCTGCTTGTGGACTCGTTCAATCAAATGCTGGAGGGAATTCAGCAGCGTGATTTAGCTTTACAAAAGGCGCACGACAGTTTGGAAAAAAGAGTGGCAGAACGGACTGCGTACCTCAATGCTCTCATCGAAAACAGCCCCCTGGCTATCCTTGTGCTGGACTCTGCTGAGAGAGCTCAACTTTGCAATCCCGCCTTTGAGTGCATGTTCCAATTCTCCTCAGCCGAGATTGTCGGCAAACCAACGGACAGACTTCTGGCAGAAAAAGAGCTCCTGAAAGAAGCGCAGCAGATTTCGAGGGAAACGCTGGACGGAACGCCAGTCACTCTGATCACAAAGCGAAAAAGGAAAGATGGCCATTTGGTAGATGTAGAGCTTCACGGGGTTCCGCTGACGGTGAACGGGGAGGTGGTTGGGTCGCTCGGCATTTATCAGGACATTTCCATCCGGAAGCGCGCAGAAGAAGCCATGCAGCGCGCGAAGGAGGCTGCGGAGGCTGCCAGCCGCGCGAAGAGCGAGTTCCTTGCGAACATGAGCCACGAGATTCGCACCCCGCTGAATGGCGTCATGGGCATGACGGATCTGGCGTTGGGAACGGAACTCACGGCGGAACAACGGGAATATCTGGAGACGGTGAAGCTTTCTGCAGATTCTCTGCTTGTGGTGATTAACGACATTCTGGACTTTTCCAAGATTGAAGCGGGGAAAGCGGAACTCGAGAACCGCCCATTTAACCTGCGGGACACGCTGGAAGGAGTGATGAGGACCCTGGCGTTGCGGGCGGACGAAAAGGGGCTCGAACTCCTGTGCGAGCTAGCGCCCGAAACGCCGGAGCTTGTGCGGGGAGACTCCAGCCGGCTGGGGCAGGTGGTCATGAATCTTGTCGGAAACGCCATCAAATTTACGCAGGAGGGCGAAGTGGGGTTGAAAGTAGAGGTTGCGGAAAAGGATGGCGAAGATCGCATTTTGCACTTCATCGTTTCCGATACGGGGATCGGGATTCCTGCCGAGAAACACGCGCTGATTTTTGATCCGTTTGCTCAGGCGGACACTTCGACGACGCGAAAATATGGAGGTACCGGCCTGGGGCTGAGCATTTCGGCGCGCCTGGTCCATCTGATGGGCGGGAAGATCTGGCTGGAGAGTGAGGAAGGGAAAGGAAGCAGGTTTCACTTCACGGCCAAGGTAGGACTTGTCGACGCGAAGGAAATTGAAGTGGGGACGCCCGCTCCCCCGGAGATTTTGCGCGGAGTAAGGGTCCTGGTGGTGGACGACAACCGGACCAACCGGAGAATTCTGGATGGAATGCTGAAGCGGTGGGAAATGAAGCCGACTTTGGAGGAAGGCGGGGAGGAGGCTTTAGCAGAACTGCTCGCGGCGAGGAACGCAGAGGATCCGTACGGCTTGATTCTGCTAGACATGCACATGCCGGGGATGGATGGCTTTCAGTTTGTGGAGCGGTTGCGGAAGAGGCCCGAATTGGCGACGGCGACCATCATGATGCTGACGTCGGCGGGGCACCGAGGCGATGCGGAGCGCTGCAAGGCGCTGGGCATCTCCGCGTACCTATTGAAGCCGATCCGGCAATCCGAACTGCGCGAAGCGATTGCCAGAGTGCTGAAAGCAAAAGAGCAGCAAGGCGCGATCCCCTTGATCACGCGTTTTTCTCTTTACGATGCGCGCGACCCAAGCAGCGTCTTGCGCGTGTTGCTCGTGGAGGATAACCCAGTCAATCAGCGGCTGGCGACGCGGATGCTCGAAAAGAGGGGGCACCGCGTAGTGCTGGCTGGAAATGGACGCGAGGCGGTCGAAGCGCTGGCGAAGGGGAAGTTCGACTTGGTGCTGATGGACGTGCAGATGCCGGAAATGGACGGGATCCAAGCAACCGCGGCCATTCGTGAAAAAGAAAAGGGAAGCGACATGCATTTGCCCGTGATTGCATTGACGGCTCATGCCATGAAAGGTGACCGCGAGAAATGCTTGGCCGGAGGAATGGATGGATACTTGACGAAGCCCATCCGGCCGCGCGAACTGGACGACGTCCTGGAAAACTGTTTGAGCCAGCGGGCACAAGAGATGGTGACAACTGGAGCTGCTAAGAGCCAGAAACCGGAATGAGCGAAAACCAGTGGGCCTATTTTTACCTCAAAGAATTCCACAAATTGAGGTGGACAACTGTTGACGGGACCGCACCGCTCTGCCATCATTCTGAAAATTTGTTTTGGGCAGTGGTGAAAGAAGAATCCTCAGGTCTTGCGACCTGAGGTACAGTCAGGAGCCACAAGATCGGCTTGCGGGTCTCCATTCTGGCGTCCGGGAGCTCGGGCAACATCACGTTGCTTGAGACGGAGCGCACGCGCCTCCTGGTGGATGCCGGGCTCGGCAAACGCGAGACGCTGGCGCGGCTTGCCGCCATCGAAAGCGACGTCAAACAGATCGATGGCATCCTGATCACTCACGAACACACCGATCATTGCAATGGATTGCCGCAAATGCTGGGGTTGTGGAAGGCGCCGCTGTACGTCACCGAGCCGACTATGGACGCCCTGCAGCGAATCCTGCCTGAGACGTTTGGAAAACGGCTACGCGGCGTGGAGAAGATTTATGCTGGCCAGAGTTTCGTGATCGGCGACATTGAGGTTCATGCTATTCGCGTCACTCATGATGCGATAGACCCGATCTGCTTCACCTTCCGCACCAACGGCACGAAGATGGCGATAGTTACCGATCTAGGTCATCTGACCAATCTTGTCAAAACGCACCTTCGAAATTGTGACTGCCTGGTATTGGAATCCAATCACGATGCGGAAATGCTGAAAGTCGGCCCGTATCCTTGGGATGTCAAGCAGCGAATACTAAGTAATCGCGGGCACTTGTCCAACCATACGGTGAGCGAGTATCTCGCTGATTCGGACGAGACCATTGGCTTCGACGCGCGCGCACGTTTTCTTGTCCTCGCTCATCTCTCGCAGGAGAACAACATTCCCGAGGTGGCTCTTATGTCTGCCGAGGAAGCGCTTCGCCGACGCCCACCGGAAGCTGCCTTCACCGGTCAACTTCTCCTTGCTTCGCAAGACAAGCCACTCAAGCCACTGGAACTCTAGCGATCTCGTGAATTCAAAGGGGTTAGAAAGGTTTGAAATTTCTGTTGGCAATTGCCGCCGTAATGCCCTAGACTGGATTTTTCTTGGTAGAGGTGCGGAAGCCATGAGTAGCCGGGCGCGCTGTTCCGAACCGCTTCGGACGCCCGAGTGAAAGGGGCTCCTCGACCGATGAGGTCGAAGGCAACGTTTGATTTCGTTGTCCGCCGAAACCGCTGCGACAGCTGGAACGCGGTGGTTGGGGGGCAGGTCTAAGGCCTGTCCACTGTCGTCCGTAATGCTTAGCGGCCTTCCGGCCGCGCAGAAGCGGATGGAGCGCTATCGAGAGGCGGCAGCCCCGAGCGGCATTACTTCGCGGTTCCTTCCTTTCGTTTCGCTTCTTCCCAAAAAGACGACAGAACAAATAGGGCAGAAAAGAATGTAAATGCACGTTTTTGAATTAACGCGCGCGCTTGTGGACATCGAGTCCACGACGAACCACGAGAAAAACGTGGGGGACTATCTTTTTGCGCATTTGTCGGAACTGGCGTCGCGGAGCAACGGGCAGGTCTGCCGGATGCCAGCGGAGCCGAACCGCGACAACGTGTTTGCGGTGTGGGGCGAGCCGGTGGTGACGCTTTCGACGCACATGGACACGGTTCCGCCACATTTTGCCTCCAGCGAGGATGAGAACTTTATTGTTGGCCGGGGCGCGTGCGACGCCAAGGGCATCATCGCGGCGATGATTACGGCTGCGGAGAAATTGCTCGCCGACGGGACGCGCAATTTCGGTTTGTTGTTTGTGGTGGGCGAAGAGCGCAACAGTGCAGGCGCCAAAGCGGCGGCGGCGCAACCGCGCGGGTCGCGGTTTCTGATTAATGGCGAGCCGACGGAGAATCGGCTGGCGCTGGGATCAAAAGGCGCGCTGCGGTACGAAATCACGACACGGGGCAAGCTTGCTCATTCTGCTTATCCCGAGCTTGGGCATTCAGCAATTCATACGCTGCTCGATGTTCTGGAGGACATTCGACGAATTCCATTGCCGGAAGATCCGTTGCTCGGTCGGAGCACGCTAAACATCGGCACGATCAGCGGCGGGCGCGCACCGAATGTCGTCGCGGATCTGGCGGAAGCGGAAGTCATGTTCCGGACGGTAGGTGATCCCGCAGCACTGCGCCAGGGGGTGGCATCCGCAGTGGCCGGTCGCGCGGCGGCGCGCGAAGTGCTGCACACGCCCGCGATTCGCTTGAACCAATTCGATGGGCTGCCGACAACCGTGGTCGCGTTCACGACGGATATTCCAACATTCAATGGGGCGTGGGGTGAGCCGTTTCTGATCGGACCGGGGAGCATTCACGTGGCGCACACTGCCGAAGAGCGCGTGGCGAAAAAAGAGTTGTGCGAGGCGGTGGAAATTTACGCTCGGATGACCACGCAATTGCTGACTACGGGGAGGGGCGCAGCATGAGCCTCGGCCTTGCCATCGTGGGCTACGGAAAAATGGGGCGGCTCGTCGCGCAGCTCGCGCCGGAGTACGGCTTCGACGTGCGCGCGAAATTCACGCGGGGAAACAATCTCCACGATGCAGCCATCGTGCCGGAATTTCTGCGGGGGATCGATGCAGCCGTGGAATTCACCACGCCGGATGCGGCGCCGGACAATTTGCGGCGCTTAGCTTCGCTTGGCGTTAACACCGTTTGCGGAACGACGGGTTGGTATGAGCATCTGCCGGCGATTCACGAATCCGTTCTCGCGGCGGGAACCGGATTGGTGTACAGCCCGAATTTTTCTGTTGGCGTGAATGTATTTATGCAAGCAGTTGCACACGCGGCGTGCTTTTTCGCGAAGTATCCGGAATACGAGGCGTGGGGATGGGAGATTCACCATTCGGCGAAAAAAGACGCGCCTTCCGGAACGCTGAAGAGACTGGCGCAGGAAATTCGCGCTTCCGGCTACAACCGGACGCTCACCCTGACCGCGAATCGCGCGGGCGCGCATCCTGGCACACACGAAATCGGTTTCGACTCGGCCGCCGATACCATCACGCTGCGGCATACGGCGCGAAGCCGGGAAGGCTTTGCGCGCGGAGCATTGCGCGCGGCGCGGTGGCTCGCCGGCAAGCAAGGAGTTTTTGAATTTCGAGAGATCCTCGGCGAATTGAGTTGAGGCTCTCTGGAACGGCATCCCAGGCCGCCAAACCCAGCCCGCAGTCAAAAAAGTAGTTATTGAGGAGAGGGGAAACATGGTTACTGGCAATCGTTTTACCGGCACGGGGACGGCGCTGGTTACGCCGTTCCGGCACGATGGCGCGCTGGACGAAAGAACGCTGCACGACTTGATCCAACGCCAAATCGACGCGGGAATTGATTTTTTGGTTCCCTGCGGCACGACGGGAGAGAGTCCAACGCTTACGCGTGAAGAGCAGCTTCATGTCGTCGACATTGCGGTCAAGCTGGCGAACGGAAAAGTTCCGGTTCTTGCGGGCGCAGGCGGCTATAACACGATGGAGGTGATCGCCCGCGCAAAGGAGTTCGCTGCCATAGGCGCGGATGGAATTCTTTCGGTCACGCCGTACTATAACAAGCCGACGCAGGAAGGTTTGTATCAGCACTTCCGCGCGATCGCCGAGGCGGTGCCTCTGCCCATTGTTCTTTACAGCGTGCAAGGACGAACGGGCGTGAACATCGAGCCGGCCACGGTGAAGCGGCTTGCCGAGATCGAAAATATCGTGGGCATTAAGGAAGCGTCTGGGAACGTCTCGCAGATAGCGGCGATTCTGAATGCGGTTTCAGAGGATTTCCTCGTGCTCTCCGGCGATGATGCGATCACGCTGCCACTGATGGCGCTGGGCGGTCGCGGCGTGATTTCCGTCGTTTCGAATGAAATTCCCGCGGAGATGACGCAGCTTACGCGGCTCGCGTTGCAAGGGGATTTCGCCGGGGCGCGCACAATTCACAGGCGGTACCACCTGCTCATGGAGGTCAACTTCCTGGAATCGAACCCCATTCCGGTGAAGGCGGCGCTCGCAGAAATGGGCTTGCTTGAGCCGGTGTGGCGCTTGCCACTCGTGCCGCCGAAAGCGGAAAATCGAGCGCGCATCCGTGCGGTCCTGGAGTCGCTGGGTTTGGTTCAGGGCGAGGCCGCCGCGCATGCCCGCGAGAGATTCCATGCAGCCATCGCTCATTGAAAAACTTTTCGACGAGGCGCCGAAGCACTACGAAGAAGAACATCACCGGCTTTTTCGCGATTTCAAAGCGGCGCTGAATCGCGGCGAAATTCGCGCGGCAGAGCCGGATCCTTGCGCCAAATCCGGCTGGCGAGTGAACGCCTGGGTGAAAAAGGGGATCCTTCTCGGCTTTCGCATGGGCGCGATCGCTGATATGTCGATTGACGCAACGAAGCAGCCGTTCTTCGATAAATCCACCTACCCCGTTCACACTTTCAGTGCTTCGGATGGAGTGCGCATCGTGCCCGGCGGTTCCAGCATTCGCGATGGAACGTACATTGGCCGGGGCGTAATTTGCATGCCGCCGATGTTTGTGAACGTGGGGGCGTACGTGGGCGAAGGCACGATGATTGATTCTCATGCGCTTATTGGGAGTTGTGCGCAGGTGGGGAGGAACTGCCACATTTCGGCGGGCGCGCAAATTGGAGGCGTTCTTGAGCCTGCCGGTGCGCTGCCGGTGGTCATCGAAGATGAAGTGCTGGTGGGAGGGAATTGCGGCGTGTATGAGGGAACGGTGGTGAAGCGCCGAGCCGTGCTTGGCACTGGAACAATCTTAAATCGCTCCATCCCCGTGTACGACCTGGTGCAGGAAGCGGTTTACACGGCGACGGATGGTGAGCCGCTGGTTATTCCCGAGGAAGCGATTGTGGTTCCAGGTTCGCGGGCGGTTACGAGTTCAGCGGGTGCGAAGTGGGGCTTATCCCTTCAAGCTGCAGTCATAGTGAAGTACCGAGATGCCAAAACGGACGCGAGGGTGCAACTTGAGGATCTTCTGCGTTGATTGCTGGTAGGCGATGCTGTTATTTGAGTTTCGCTTTATCCCGGATTTGCAATAGTCCCTTGAGTTCGATCACTGCTTCCAAGCCTTTTCTCCGTCCGGCGGCCTCCTAATCTTCTGTAATGTAGGCGGAACCTTGTAATTGCATTGCCCCGCCGCCAATGAGGACTATGTCGACGTCCTCGTCATACAAGGCTCGGAGGACCTCTTCCAGCTTCACAATTTTTCCCGATGCGCGGCCCCGGCAAGGCGCATAAGCCGAAGAGAATTTGCACCTTCACAGAGCTTTCGCGCTCGTTCGGTGGGAGTGAGGGCCAGATTCTCGACCAGCAGTGTCAGGTCGATCCCGTATTCCTTGGCGGCGGCAATATCGCTTCCGGGTGGCGGGTTGGTGATTAATTCATAGGCGAGTTTTCGCTGCTTCGGAGTCATACACTTTTCTTGATGTTCTCATATTCTCGCGTTTCCATTCAATTTTTGGGGCCAATTTGCAGACTTTGGCAAGATCCTGCTGCTTTTCGACCGCCTTACTTCGTGAGGATCTGCTCGAAGAATTGCAGGGCGCGGGGGTCGTTCGATTGGCCGAGCCAGAACATGGCCTGCTTGCGAACTTCGGGATTGCGGTTGGACTGCGCGACTTCGATCAATTTCGGCACGCCTTCGTCTTTTGGCAATTGGCTTAGCGCGAAGACGGCTTTCTTCTTCACGTCCGTGTCGGGATCGTTTTCAATCGCCCCGGTGATGGTGCTCACGGCTTTCTTCCCGGCCTTCTGCGCCAGCCAGAAAAGTGCTTGGCCGCGCACGTGGGAACTCGTGTCGTCATGCGCCATGCGAATCATTTCTTCGATGGCGCCGGGCTCGTGACTGACGGACAGCGCAAAAGTCACATGGGCGCGCACATCAGAACTCGGATCATTCTTGGCCATGCGTTGCAGCGTGTTTAGTCCTTCTTTTCCGCGCGCAGCGCCCAGCCAGAATGCCGCCTGCTTGCGCAATTCTTCGCGTTGGTCCGGTGAAACGAACGATTCCATCGCACGGTCCGCAGAAGCGTCGGCGTGCAGAGCAATGGCGGTCAGCGCGCCGTGGCC
>JAWOLO010000186.1:0-2979 GCA_033853375.1 Terriglobia bacterium | reverse complement strand
GAAACCTACGGCAAGATTTACGGCGAATACGGGTTCATTGATTTCACGCCGGAGCCGGACACCGAAGTCGACGACGCCAACAAAATCATTAATCTAACCCTCCGTTTTGACGAACAAAAGCAGTATTACGTCCACCGCATCGATTTTGTCGGCAACACAACCACCCGCGACAAAGTCATCCGCCGCGAATTGATGATTGACGAAGGGCAGCTCTTCAACAAGCGCTTGTGGGAATTGAGTATTCTGCGCCTGAACCAGCTCGACTATTTCGACAAAATCGAAGCTGACAAGGCCGCCGAAATCAAGCGCAACAACAAAGCGGGAACCGTCGACATCACACTCAAACTCAAGGAAAAGGGCAAACAATCCATCGGCTTGCAGGGCGGCGTGAGCGGCCTGGCCGGCAGCTTTATCGGCCTTACCTATCAGACCAACAATTTCCTGGGCCTCGGCGAAACACTGACTTTCTCCGCGCAGTTTGGGAGCCTCACGCGCACCTTCATGTTTGGTTTCACCGAGCCTTACCTGTTTGACCGGCCCATCTCGACCGGTTTTACGCTTTTTTCTTCGCGCTATAACTTTGATCAGGCCCGGCAGGAAGCCATCCTTTTCCAGCAGCAAGTCAGCATCAATCCTCAGTACATCCAGAATTACGTGCAAAACAGTGACGGTTTCACAGTTTTCGCGCAATACCCTCTTCGCAAGCTTTCCTTCGCGCGTGTGGGATTGAATTATGGTTTGACGCGTACGAACATCAAGTCGTTCAACACAGCATCCACGCTGCTGTTCGAGTCTTTGAAGTTCACCAGTTTGACCGGTCCAAGTGCCCTGAACGGCATCATCTCGAGCACCATCACGCCTTCCATTTCCTATAACACGGTTGACAACCCGATTAACTCCACCCACGGCAAGAGCTTTTTCTATTCCGTGGGTTTCGCGGGGCTCGGCGGCAACGTTAAAACCATTACCAACGTCGTTGACGCCAAATATTTCCATCCCATCAACAAGCACCGCAATGTGATTGGGTTTCACTTCAGCGCAGCGCACACCACCGGCTATGCGGGCCAGGAAGTCCCCCCCTTCAGCCGCTTCTACATGGGCGGTGAAAGCGACATCCGCGGCTACGACATTCGCGCCATTTCCCCGGTTACCTTCATTCCCGAACAAACGGCAGCCCCGCTCCTGTATCACGATCCGAGCTGCGGCGGCTGCGTGCGTACCTTTACGATACCGACCTTGACCTATGTTGCGACTCTCCCCGGCGGAGACCTTCAGGGGTACGGCAACGCCGAATACCGCATACCTATCGTCGGAAACATTGTCCAGGCGAGCCTTTTCTTTGATGCGGGAACGACGGGCGTTCTTCGCCGCGACGCCTTGCAACTGGACAACTCCGGCTTTCAGAATTTGCTCTTGCCGCAGAATTTCCCTCACGCCCAGCTTCCTCCGCCCTTCGGCTCCGGCCTCACGCAGCAACTCGCTCTTGCCCCCGGAACGAATTTCCGCTGGCGCGGTTCGACGGGCATCGAGTTTGTCGTGCAACTGCCAATTATTCAGGCGCCGTTCCGCATCTACTACGCCTATAACGTCCATCGCTTGTACCAGGAAATCGTGGCCAGAAATCCCTATATTGACCCCATTCAAATTTGTGAACCGGCCAACCAGAATCCGCTGGTTCCCTGTCCCAGCGGCGTGAGCGAGGGCTTCTACCCGGCCAGTCTGCCCCCCGAAGTGTGGAACTTCGATATTAAGCCGCAGCTGAGCCAGTTGATTACGAATCCCGGCCGGCTGAACTATTTCGAGCCGAAGACGACGTTCCGTTTCACGGTGAGCCGGACGTTCTGACGGTCGACGGCTACAAGAGAGTGAATTTTGGAGGAATCCAATAGTTCTTTGGGAAAAGACATAGCGTAAGCCCCAGCAGAAGATTCGGCGGGGCTCGAGTGTTGGGGGGAATCGTGGGTGTGAAATTACGAGAAGTCTTGAAAATTGCGAGCGTGGGGCTTGGTGCTCTCTGCTTATTCCTGTCGAGCGGCTGTGGCGGCAACAACGCCGCCAACGTTGTGACCGTCGCGGTGACTCCGGCTCAGGACATCCTCATTCTTGGCCAATCCGTGAACCTGACGGCCACCGTCACCGGCGCGACCAACACGAATGTCACCTGGAGCTCCTGCCAATACACCACCACAACGACAACTAACGGAAAGACGACGACTTCGAATCCTACGGACTGCCCATCGGATGGTTCCTTTGGCACTCTCTCCAACACGCAAGCAACAGGCACAGCCACCTACACTGCGCCTGATCCTTCCAAGTTTCAGCTGCCGGACCAAACCAAATATCCTGGCCTGCAAATTGTGATTACGGCGACCTCTGTTCAAGACACCAAGAAAACCGGCAAGGCCACGATTGCGCTAACCTCTGGGATTCGAGGGATTCTCCAGCCCGTGACCGCTTCGGTTCCTACGAGCGAAAGCCAGCAGTTTTTCGTCACGCTGACCAACGATGTTCAGAACAAAGGTGCGACTTGGTTGCTCACCCAGAATGTGCCCAATACCGACAGCAGCGGCAATTTCATCAACTATCCTCAGCTTCCGAAGTGCGACCCCACCTGCGGCACCATTACGCCGGACGCGAACAATCCTAACGTGGCCGTGTACACTGCTCCGAGCACAATTCCGACTGCCATTACTCCGGCGCAAAAGAACAACACGAACTCGGCCTCCAACGTGACCATTGTCGCCACTCCCGTGGCGGATAACTCTGGTTTCGTAATAGGCACCATCACCATCACCACCGGCGGGCCCATCACTTTCAATGGCATCACCCCGACCATCGCCCCGCAGGGCGCAACTTTGTGGGACGTTTACCTCGATGCTCCCAATATCTCTTCTGCATCACAAATCTGGTTGACTTACCCCAATAACTCGCAGCCTGTGGTGAAAGACTCCACCTCAGGGCAAATCAAAATCCTGTTTC
>JAWOLO010000185.1:0-6969 GCA_033853375.1 Terriglobia bacterium | reverse complement strand
TTGCCGTGGTCGATGTGCGCGATGATGCAGAAATTCCGTATGAATTTTGGATCCATGTATCCCGATTATCGCCTAGTGCCGTTCCAACTTGTTTGACCAAATCATTGGCTGCGTTTTTGCGCCAGCCATTCCGGCTATTTAAATCTATCGCTGAACGGAAGCCAGTCTGGAATGGCACCAGCTCTGCGATTTCTTTTCGTTTTTTTCAATTGCCGGCAGGAGCCGCTTCTCTTGAGGACGATGCGCCACACGCAAGCCTGCCTGCAAACAGGGCAGGCTAAAACCGTGCCGAGTAACATTCAGTTTGCCACAATTCGCACGCTGCGTCAGCTTGGGGCGACGTTCGCTTGTGGGTCAATTTGAAGTTCGTTCCCCTCCGTGCTGATTCTTCCGGAGTTTGATCTGTGCCAGAATTACACCGAGGCCTAGCGCTGCCGGGACTCCCACATACAAGCCACCGAAGATGACTATGTACAGAACGGCGGAAGATGATTTCGCAGCTCCAGGCAGTAAGAGAATTGCCGCTGTAACGGCAAAGGCAACGAAAAACACGCCCATCCATAGCTGTCCTGAATCATAGTGCGTATAGTTCATTCCTAGCTTCATGTCGAGTATTATGCTCCAAGAGCCCAACCAATTTCCCAACGTCCACACCGCCAGTTCAAGCTCACTCTTCGCGGAGGATGCGAACGGGCTCGATGCGTGTGGCGCGATACGCGGGGATGATGGTGGCTAAGATGCCTACCAGCAAAAGAAGAAGAGCGACAGCGCCAAACGTGAGCGGGTCGGTGGCGCGGACGCCGTAAATTAAGGAAGAGACAACGCGGCTGAGCGCCAGAGCGGCGGCGAGGCCAAGGACGACCCCGACGAGAATGGGCTTTAACCCGTCGGCCAGAACGATTCGAACAATGTCGTTGTTGGAGGCGCCGAGCGCCATGCGGATGCCGATTTCGCGGACGCGCCGGCGAACGGTGTAGGAAAGCACGCTGTAAATGCCAACGGCGGCAAGAATCAGTGCTAGCCCGGCAAAGCTTGCGAGCAGCAGCATATTGAAACGCTGCGGGGAGACGGATTGCGCGATCACCTGGTTCATGCTCATCACGTCGACCACGGGAAGGTCCGGGGCGACCTGATGGATGGCGTCCGTGACCGCAGTCACGGAATTCATGGGATCGGAACTGGTGCGCACGGTGAAAGTCATGGGAAAGGAGCGCCAGGGTTCAGTGGGAGGAGCAGTGAGCTGCGCCAGGGGATGGTAAATGGCTGCTACAGGGCGAGTCTGGTCGAGGGAGTCCATTTTGATATCGCCGACGATTCCGACAATTTCGCGAACGACGCCCGGGAAGAAAGTCAGCGTAATATGCCTGCCGATGGGATCTTCATTGGGCCAGAAACGGCGAGCCAAAGAGTCGCTGATGAGAACCGCGCCGGGTCTGCCCGCGACATCGGCATCGGTCAGGTCGCGGCCTCGAAGGATGGGAATGTGCATCGATCGAATGTAGCCTGGGCTGATCACGCGAACATCCACTTCGGGCTGCTCGGACATGGGCGGGGCAGGGCGACCCTCGATGGTAAACGGCTGATTCGAGCCGCCGCCGTTGAGCGGCAGATCATCAATCACGCCCGCGGATTCGACACCGGGAAGCGTCCGCACATGCGCCAAAGCATCCTGGAAGAAGTTGATCTCTCCAGATGGAGATGAGAATCGGTTTCGCGGCATAGGAACGGTCAGCGTGAGCACATTGTGAGCGTCGAAACCCGGCTGAACTTTGCCAAGCTCCCACAAGCTGCGGATCATCAGGCCGGCGCCGATCAGCAGCACAAGAGAAAGCGCGACTTCGGAAACCACGAGAAGGCGGCGCGTTCCTCCACCGCGAGCGTCGGAAGTGCCGCGGCTTTGCCCCTGTTTGAGCGCTTCATTGACGTCTGCTTTCGTGAAGCGAATTGAAGGAATAAGACCTGCCAGAACGCCTGCCAGCACGGAAAGCAAAAAAGTAAAAGTCAGTACCTGGACGTCCAGCGTAATTTGCATGAACGGAGGAATGCGATCCCCGAGGACTTTCACGATTAAGGTGATACCAAAGCGGGCAAGGATGAGGCCGAACGCTCCACCCGCAACGGAAAGAAGCACGGTTTCGCTGAGGATCTGACGCAGAACGACAAGGCGGGTGGCGCCAAGCGCGGTACGAATGGCGATTTCCTTGCGCCGCGCCAGAGTTTTGGCGAGGACGAGATTGGCGACGTTGGCACAAGCAATCAGCAGAACGAAAGCGACGGCGCCAAGAAGAACCAGCAGCGCGGGACGCACATCGCCAACAAGCTGTTCCCGCAGAGGCAGGATGATGGCGCCCCACCCTTTGTCATCTTCGGGATAAAGCTGTTCGAGGCGTGTGGAGACAGCGCTAAGCTCCGCTTGCGCCTGGCGAATGTCCACGCCTTTCTTCAGCCGGGCGATGACCCCGTAATTGTGATTGCCGCGAACGGCGCGGGTCTCGTTAGTCCACGCGAGTGGAATCCAGATCTTGGCCCAACTCGGGAAACGAAACGTCTCCGGCATAACGCCCACGACGGAATAGGTTTCGCCGTCAAGCAGGATGTTGCGGCCAACGATGTTGGGGTCGGAAGCAAAGTCATCGCGCCAGAAATTGTAACCAAGCACGACAACATGACCCTCGCCGGGACGGTCTTCGTCAGGCGTGAAAGTGCGCCCTAACAACGGCTGCACGCGGAGTAAAGGGAAGAAATCAGAGGCAACGGCGGCGGCCTGGATAGCTTCGGGGCGTTCTTTACCACCGACCGTAAAAGAGCGGAAGCCGTAAGCGGCCATTTGCTCGAATGAGGAGCTCTGGCTGCGCCAGTCCAGGTAATTGGCGGGAGAAACCGAGAACATGGTCATGCCGGGGAAACTTTTGGCGGGCGGAACGTGCCAGACCTGCATGATGCGGGACGGATCGTCGAAGGGTAGGGGACGAAGAAGAACGGCGTTGACCACGGAGAAGATTGCGGTGTTGGCGCCAATGCCGAGGGCCAGCACCACGACGGCCGCGGCCAAGAATGCCGGGTTGCGGCGCAGAGTGCGTAAGGAAAAGCGCAAATCCGAAAACAGGTTTCGCATAAGCATGAACTCCCGCGGTAGCCGAACCGGCCGCAAAGGCGACATTCATTTAAACGAAAAAAAAAGAAAATAGTTTCCCAAAAATATTATTAGCTGAGCTTGGCAGAAACGAAGGAGCGGCCTACCTGCAAAAAACGGGAGCGCGTCAATTGCACGGCGCGGCGCCAGTTTCTTGACGGGCGCACCCTCCGGGCATAGAGTTTCTGCAACCTTAGCCGGAACCTGTGCGCTGAACCCCTGCTGTCAGCGGCACCATGGATGGAGCCTTTGACGAGCAGAGAGCAAACGGAAGCGATCGCAGGCCGCCTGGCGAGCGGCGCCAAATCCATCGAAGCCAGAACCATTCAGAAAGTGCAGATTCGGCTAATCCCTTTCCTTTTCGTGCTCTATGTCGTCGCGATGGTGGACCGCATCAATATTGGATTTGCCGCGTTGACCATGAACAAGGACCTGGGCCTGAGCAGCCAGCAATACTCCAACGCGGCGGGCATTTTCTTCATCGGGTATTTCCTTTTTGAAGTGCCCAGCAACTTGATACTGCACAAAGTTGGGGCGCGGGTGTGGATTGCGCGCATTCTTCTGAGTTGGGGAATGGTAGCCTCGCTGACCGGGCTGGTACAGAGTGTTCATCAGTTATACGCAGCGCGCGTTGTGCTGGGGTTTGCCGAGGCGGGCTATTTTCCCGGAATCGTCTTGTACATGACCTACTGGTTTCGCCAACGGGAGCAAGCGCGAGCATTGTCGTTATTCCTGACCGGGTATGCCGTTACCAACATTGTGGGTGCGCCGATCTCCGGCATCATTTTGCAATACGTTCATTGGCAAGGCGTAGCAAGCTGGCGGTGGCTTCTGATTCTCGAAGGAATTCCCGCGATCGTTCTGGGAATCCTCACGCACTTCATTCTGCCAAACCGTCCCAGCGAAGCTGAGTTTCTGACTGCAGAAGAGAAGGAGTGGCTGCAAAGAGAATTAGACCAGGAAGAGCAGCAGAAACTTCGCCAACGGCGACACTCGGCATTGGAGGGACTCACTAATGGGCGAGTGTGGCATCTCGTTGCCATCTATTTCGGAATGATGATTGGCGCATACACCATGAGCTTCTTTATGCCGAAGCTGGTGCAGTCCTTATCCAGCAAATACTCCAACAGTCTGATCGGCTACCTGGTGATGATTCCTTATGTGGCGGCGCTGGGCGCGATGATCCTGGTTGGGCGCAGTTCGGATCGCCGGATGGAACGGCGGTATCACGCGGCAATTTCTTTGCTGGTGGGAGGAACGGGATTTTTGTCGCTGACGGCAATGCATTCTCCCGTTGTGACAATTGTTCTGCTTTCGCTTCTCATGGTTGGCTATTGCAGCTCCCTCAGCCCTTTTTGGGCGATGCCCAGTGAATTTTTGACGGGATTCTCGGCCGCCAGCGGAATCGCGGTCATCAATTCGTTCGGAAACCTGGGCGGTTTTTTCGGACCGTCGGTAGTCGGATTCATCACTCAGAAAACGGGCACCTTATATGGTGGGCTTGCTTTTGCGGGAATTGCCATGCTGCTGGCTGCGACGCTGGTGCTGCTGCTACCCAAAACGCCTGTGGCCGGGCAGTGACCGAAATAGCGACGGATTCGTAACCCAAATTCGAAATCGAATTCGCTGGCTGGACGGAGGAACTTATACGATGCGCGTCAATCGGCGTGAATTGCTCTATGGCATGGTTACCGCCTGCGGCAGCCTTGCTATGCCAACTCTCTGTCCTTCCGAGGAAAACCAGTCGGGTTTGCGAATTAATGCCACACGCTTGCAGCGCCGGCTCGAAGACCTCAGCGTTTACGGACGGCCTGCCGGCGGAACATTTGCGGATGGCGTGAGCCGTGTTGCTTATTCCGACGCTGACGTGGCCGGCCGGAATTACGTCATGAACGCGATGCGTGAGGCTGGGCTCAAGCCGCGCATCGATCCCGCGGGAAACATTTTTGGAGCGCGTGCAGGTTCGGACGCGTCTTTGGCGCGCATTCTCTTTGGCTCGCACATTGATTCCGTGCCGAACGGCGGGAATTTTGACGGGGACGTTGGCTCCATGTCGGCCATCGAGGTGATGCAGACTCTCGAGGAAGATCACGTTGCTACAAAGCATCCCCTGGAAATGGTCATTTGGTCGAACGAGGAAAACTTGGTTGGCAGCCCCGCGGCGGCAGGAGGGTTGGACGAAAGCGTGCTCAGCCGCGTCTACAATGGCATTCGAATGGAAGACGGCCTTCGCAAGATTGGGGGCGATCCAACGCGGTTGGCGAACGCGCGTATCGCTCCGCATTCTGTTTGTTGCTATCTCGAGTTACACATCGAGCAGGGCGGCACGCTCGACAAAGCAAAAATTCCCATCGGCGTTGTGGAAGGCATCGTCAGCATCGACGAATATGAAGCGGAGATCCACGGATTTGCGAATCACGCTGGCACAACGCCCATGCCGGAACGGCGCAACGCTTTGCTTGCCGCGGCCAAGCTAATCGAAGCGGTGCAAGACGTGGTGACGCGAGAGGAGTCTGGGCGGCAGGTGGGGACGGTCGGGCAGTTGCAGGTTTTTCCGAATGCACACAATGTTGTGCCTGGCTTGGTGAAGCTCACCATCGAGCTGAGAGACCTTTCCGCGGAGAAGATCGCGCGCCTTGGTAGCGAGATTCAGCGGCGAGCGCAGGAGATTGCCCACGAGACGAAAACGGAGATTCAAATCAAGAAAGTGGATCACGATCCGCCCGCCCTGGCTGATCCGGAAATCCAGGCAAAAATCGAACAGGCCGCGGCGGGCCTGCGATTAAAAACGATGCGGCTGCCGAGCGGCGCGGGGCACGATGCCCAATGGATGGCGCGGTTGGCGCCGATGGGAATGATTTTTGTGCCCAGCATGGGAGGCATCAGCCATTCGCCAAAAGAGCTCACCTCCTGGCAGGATTGCGCGAATGGAGCGAACGTGCTGCTCCACACAATTCTTCTTCTCGACCGCCGGTGAAGTTGGGGGAAACCCGTCCCAAGCGATTTCGGTTAAAGACATTCCCTTGATGCATACCACAACGCGGCTTGTGATGGTTTTTGTGCCCTTCCCACGAGCGGTATATATTTACTGAGGGTGGCGCGCCCCACGCGCGCGCCGCTCAGCATCCTTCTCTGTCGTGCTATGGGCTCCGAAGATTGTGGGCTCCGATAGGCGTGCGATGGGCGCCAGAGGGACGCCCGCTCCACACCCGTTCGGCACCTGTTAGGCAGTTTTTTCAGAAACCGCGAAGGCAATTCGAACGAATGGCCGCTGACGTCAACAAGCATTTGGATCGCGCCAAGCGCTTCCTTGAGAAGAATCGTGTCGAGGATGCCATTCAAGCGTATCTGGCGGTCCTCGACGAGGCGCCGCAGCATCAGGAAGCGACGCAGGCGCTGGGCGATTTGTATGCGCGCATCGATCAAGCCGACCGCGCGGCGGTGTACTACGGCATGCTGTTTGATTTGCTGGTGGATCCGAAGGATGAGAGCAAGGCGCTGGCCATCTACAACCGGTTTCTCCGTTCCATTCCGGCGCAACAGGCGCCTGAGCGCGTTGCGCGCTACGCTTTTCTGCTGCAGCGGCAGAATCGCGCGGATGAAGCTGTTGAACAATACAACAAGGCCGGAGAGCTCTTTGTAGTCGCGGGCCGCGACGAGGACGCGCTTTTTTGTTGGGAGAGAATCGCGCAGCTTGAACCCGACAACCTGGCGCGCCAGATCAAGCTGGCGGAAGGCGCGGAGCGACTGGGGAAAAATGCGTTGGCAGCGCGCGCGTTCCTGCGTGCAGGACAATTGGCCAGCACGAAGGGCTCATCGTCGGATGCGGTGAATCT
>JAWOLO010000184.1:0-4165 GCA_033853375.1 Terriglobia bacterium | reverse complement strand
GCTCGTAATGGCGGTAGTTACTGGCAACGCCAAGGGGAATGCGCTGGACCGCGCGTTTGTGCGCCGCGGCGGATTTCGGCGTGCGCTTTTCGTACGTGGCGAGTTCTTTTTGTAGTGCTTCGTGCATAATGCTGCTCCGTTGGAGTGCAGGACTATTCCCTGCGGTCAGTTTGAGGCGCGAATCTATTATCTCATGCGCGCGGCGCCGTGCCTGTTGCCAGCCGTGGCTGCTAACTCGTGACTGGTTTCCGCACTTGCTTCGAACGAGTACCTCAAAAAACCAACTTCAAAGCAAACTGTAAGAGCCGGGGATCACGCACCTTCTGCGGTTGGCCGAAGGTCGAGCCCTGGTTTCCGGAATTGCCATCGACGCCGTAAAACTGAGCGTGATTGAAAATGTTGAAAATCTCGGTGCGAAATTCCAAATGCATTTTTTCGCCAACTGGGGTTTCTTTGAATAAGCCAATGTCCCAATTGTTAATGGGAGGATTGCAGCAAAGCGTGCGCGGCACGTTGCCAAAGGTCCCAAGCGGAATCGCAGTAGGATCTCCCGGACAAGTCGACGCGTCGCAGTTGTCGAACAAGTTCGGGTCGAACACGAAACCATCCGTCCGGGGATTGTGGGTCTTGAAAGGCCCGGTGAAGTTGGGCTTGCCAGGGCATTCAAAGCCGAGCGTGCTTCCCTCGAGCTCCGTGTCATTGCAGTTGTTGATTAAGATCGGGAAACCGCTCTGGAAAGTATAAATGCCCGAGACTTGCCAGCCATTTAGGATTTTCCCTTTGCCGCCCTCGTATTTCCGTACGGGCAAATCCCAGACATAGTTGAAAACAAAGCGGTGCCGGGAGTCGAACAGCGAAGGGCCATACGTCGCGTTGAAGTTCAAGGGATTCAAGATCTCCTCGAAACTTGAAGCGTTATCCAGCGACTTGCTGTAAGTGTAAGAAACCTGAAATTGCAAGCCATGGGAAAGACGCTTCTCCAAAAGGGCTTGCAGCGAGTTGTAGTTGGAATGCGCGGCGGTATCTTCAGCGAAAATGCTGTTGAAGACTTCGGTCCCGTCTGCGGGACAACCGCTCGTGAGAGGATTGGGATCGGTCGGGTTGCAGTTTGGGGAAGAATAGGGGCGCAAGCCGACCAGATTGATCGGCGTGCCGGTTCCAGGAGCACCGGTGATGGTGCACTGCGGCGTAGTTGTCTTGATCGGGCAGGGAATATTTGGTCCGCCAGGCGTGGGGCCGCCAATATAGGGCATGTGCAGAACCTGGCCTGGGCCGAGGGTGAACTGATACTGGCTGTCCTCGGCGAACGGCCCGCACCCCTGCCCCAAATTCGCAAGGTCGAGGCAAGTCCGCGCATTTGCGGCATTCTGATCATGAATGGCAAGGAGCCGATGTCCCTGCGATCCCACATATCCTACTTGGAGGAGCACCTCGCCCGGCAACTCGCGTTTTATTGTGAAGTTGTACTGTGCGGAATACTGCGCGCGCAATGTGGTTGGGAACTGACCAAACAGAAGAATTGGACGATAAAGCGCCCAGTCCACAGGCTGGTTTCGCGGAGGGTTGAGGAAGGCATTGGAAACATTCGGGAAAGTTGCACCCTCTTGCGTGACGAATGGCGTACTAAAGAGCGGGTTCGTGACGCCGTTGCTGATGCCAAAGGGAGGTTCCGCGCTGAACTGCTCGAGGACGAGTTGTTCGATCGGATTGTAGAAGAGTCCCCAACCCAAGCTGATGGTCGTTTTGTTTGGGCCACCAGTAAGCGCCGCGAGAACTCCGTCCTTCCCATTCGGGCTCCAATTCAAGCCGAGGCGTGGAGCAAAAGCTTTGTAATAAGTGTTGATGAGCCCGCCAGGGACGCCCTTATCACCGGGAACGACAAGCCCCGTGGGAGTGGTTCCGGTGTTCGCGCAAGTCGGCGCAGGCGCTCCGGATCCAGAAAACTGGGGAAGTGACTGGAAACTGGAGACACTGGGCGCAGGAAATCCCGTAGAGAGATCACACGGGAATATCGTGGAGTTCTGTCCTGGATTGAACCGCTGCACCTTTTTGCCGATATCGGTGAGTGGCGTATTTGTCTCCCAACGTAAGCCATAGTTCAAAGTCACATTGGATTTGAGTTTCCAACTGTCTTGCGCGAAGAGGTAAATCGACGTGCTACGAACGAGCTCCGTGTTGGCAGAGCCTTGCGAGTAGGAAACGGGCAGGCCAAGAAGGTAGTTCGCATAGGGATCGGTTGCTCCGGTGTCATTGGCGCCGCCAGGTCCGAAAATGTATTCCCCGTTCACGTTGAAAAACAGCTTTTGATCAAATTTCTGGTAACGGATGTCGCCACCAAATTTGTAGTTATGCTTGCCAACGATCTTGCTGAAGTTGTCGTTGAACTGAAAAGTGTCGCCAGTCTGGGGCAATTGGCCTTCGAAATTGTTGCCGAAAAGGCCGAGCGTGCCGTTCAGGGTGACGTACGGGACACCTTCGAACTTGGAGCCCAGTCCCGGGTGAATGCCACAGCCGAAACCCGGACAGACTGGAGTGTTGGGGTCTGCCGGAGTGCCGAGGGGATTGCCGCTTGAGTCCACCAGAGGCGTGTCCGAACTGCCGCCAAAACACACAGCTGCAGGAACCGCGCTGCCACAGGAAGCGGTAACCGCATTAGTAACAGTCGGGGTATAGAATTGGGGCTGAGCCTCCCGAAAGTAGGTGAAGCGGAATTCGTTGACAGCCGTAGAGCCAAGTGTCCAGAAATGGCCGACGTTCATCTGCTGAGCATGGGTGATGATTCGGCCGGGAAAATTTCCCAGGGAACCACCCGCTAACTGGAAAATGGCGAATGGGTCAAGGGTATTGTCGTTGTCGTAGTAATAGTAGATTGACAGTTTTTGCGTGTCGCTCAAATATTGGTCAAGCCGGACTTGAAATTGATCGCCGCGATCCGTGGATTTGACCACATCCTGAGTCTCGCTATTTGCTCCCCCGGACCCAGGCAGATACTTCACCAGGCTCACAGCCACGGGGTCAAAACACTGTGTGGGTACCAGACCATTTGTAAAAATGGAATCGTATGGCTGGGGCGTGCCCGCTGCAGCGGCATCAAGACTGGCTTGCTGAGAGGAAGAAAGGTTTGACCTGCAGCCAGCTCGATTCTCGAAGATGTTTGCCACCGTGGGATCATTAAGAGTTCCCGAAAATGCCTGTCCAAAGTTTCCGGCCAAGTCGCCAGCGGTGGGAACCGGCACTTGTTGCGAAACGATGCCGCGAACGATGCGCCGCCCTTCATAAGAGCCAAAAATGAAACTCTTGTCTTTCTTGATCGGGCCGCCCAGCGTGCCGCCAAACTGATTCTGCTTGAAAGGTGGTTTCGGAGTTGGTTGGAAGGTGAAACCGTGGGCGTTGAGAACGTCGTTGCGCAGGAATTCGTAAACGCTGCCGTGAAAATCGTTGGTACCGGATTTGGTGACAACATTAATCACCGAACCAGAGTTGCGACCGTATTCCGCGTCAAAGGTATTGGAAATAACTCGAAACTCTTCGACGCTGTCCGGTGAAGGCTGAACGGCAGGGAGGTTGGCAAAAAGGTCGTTGCCGTCGCCTCCGTTTACCGAATAATTGTTGGAGCGGCCACGGCCCCCATTCACTGTGACAACTCCAGGTTTGTCGGAACCATAGAAGAGGTTATTGCCGATTTGCGACTGCACACCGGGCTGGAGTTGCAGAAGCTGATAGACGTCGCGTTGGTTCAAGGGCAATTGCGTGGATGACCGCTCATTGACGACGGCGCCGAGTTGCGTCGAAGTAGTGTCCACGACGGGTGGCGCGCCGGTGACTTCGACCACATCAGTGGCGCCCCCAATCTGCAGCACCGCGTCGACACTGACGACTTCGTTGAGGTTGAGGGGAATTCCTTTGCGCGCGTGTTTCTTGAAACCCGGGCTGACAACATCGATTTCATACGTGCCTACAGGCACTTCGAGGAAGACATATTCTCCGTTTGTACCGGTTTGCACGTCGCGTGTCGCGTGTGTGGCTTCATTGATCAGTGTGACGGTAGCGCCAACCACCGCGGCGCCGCTCGGATCGGTGATCGTGCCGCGAATGCGGCCGCCGGTGCTTTGCGCATTCAAAAACGGCGCGCCCAAGACAAAAGCGAGGATCAATACGACGCTGA
>JAWOLO010000183.1:0-2959 GCA_033853375.1 Terriglobia bacterium | reverse complement strand
TGCCAAAGCCGGCAAACTGGCGCATGGTCCAAAGGCGCCTGCGGTACATCGTGGGATGGATGCCGCGGGTATACGGGGGAATACCCGGCAAACCCAAGTCTCGCTCAGCATCCCAACCCGCCAAATCCGCTTCGGTATAGAGGCGGCGAATTGGATGACCCGAAGTGGTCGTGAAGTCGTATGCGCGTTCAGGGCTTTTTTCTAGAGTGGGCTGAAGGGTGTTCTTCTCCCAGGCGAGTTCTTTTGCGGATGGCTGGCGGTGCGAGGCGGAAATATCAGAAGGGCTTAGAGTTTGTGTCGATCCTTTAGCCTTTTCGCTCATTCCAGGTTTTCTCCGATGGAACGCAAAACAAGCGTCCGGGACACGTCCAGTACTTATGCTAAGCGAAAGGCCGAAGACGAGCAAGCCGCTTCGCGGCACGCGGCGCTTTGAAGCGCTGCTGAAGTAGACGAATTTCCCGCCCGAGCTGCAAAACCTTACAGCCATGCCGCAACTTCAGCCACAGACCGAAGTTAGGACTGAATCCTGCGCGTGTGCGTGACTAAGAACAGGAGTCGGACCGGAATCGACCGCTCCGGCCGGCTTCTGGAAGACCCTCACTATTCTCACTTCTGGCCGGCGTTGGAGACGAGCTTATCCACGCCAAGGACTCGGCCATGGAGCGTGCCAGGGATCAACGTCTCGCGCTCGACTTCACCGGATTCGGCATCGGCGATGGTCACACGGTTCACCTCCAGCGTGCGGCCGACGGCGCGCTCGTAATTGGCTCTAGCTTCGACGAGGTCGGCAAGCGCGCGCAACTCTGTGCCTTGCGCAGCGACGTAATCGCGCTGGGTCAAGATGACTTGATATACGGTCGATGCTCCGAGCTGGTATTTCTTTTGTTCCGCTTCAAAGGTCTGCTGCTGGAGTTCGCGCGCCTTGCTGGCGGCTTCCACGCGCGCGCGGTTTTGCTCGAGGGCAATGTAGGTATTTCGCACATCCAACAACGCGGCATTCTTCAACTGCTGCATTTGGGTTTGGAGCTGCCGCTGCAACAGCATGGAGCGCTGGTTGTCCGCCTGCAAGGAGCGGTTGCGAATCGGAATGGTTATGCTCATCTGAACGCCGTAGTCGGGGTTGTTGTTGTGAAACGCGGAACTCATGGCATCGCCTAAGCCGGCGGAGTTCGTTCGCGTTGTGAGGGGGACGCTGACCGGAAAGAAAACTTGAACGGGATTGCCGTTGGCGTCGACCATTTGCGTTCCCGCTATAGTTTGAGAGGTCAGGACCTGCCTTGAGTCTCCTGCCAGGCCAACGGTCCCGTATTGCGCGCTGAGAGTGGCAGTCGGCAGGAGCGCATTGTGGGTCGCACGGACGTCGATGGCGGCGTTCTTCAAGTTGTACTCCTGCTCTTGCAGGTCGGGCCGCTTGGCAAAGGCCTCTTTCAACGCCTCTTCGAAACTGGGCGCCTCGATTTGTGCGGGAGGGGTCGGCAGGTCCGTGGGGATGATTTCGACGTTCACAAGGCGCGGATCAAGAGGATTCCTGGTGATGGCATTTTTCAGGATTTGCTCGTCCTGCAACTGAACGGTCTGGGCCACGATGAGGTTCTGGCGGTCTGTTGCCAACTGGGCTTCGGCGCGCGTGACGTCGAGGGGCGCCATGGTGCCGATTTCAAGCTGCTTTTTGTTGTCGTTGAAAAGTTTTTCGGAGACGGAGACGGCTTGCTGTTCGACTTTCACATTCTCGCGCGCATAGACCAGTTCCCAGTACGCGGTGATGGTATTCGTGGTAGTAGTGATGGCCTGCTGGGCGAAAGCAAGGTCAGCAATCTTCCGGTTGTTTTTGGCGATGAGGATGTTGCGGCGATTCACGGTCAGGCCAAAGCCGCTGAGCAGGTTCTGGCTAAAAGAGACAAATATAGAGGATTGCACGGCGGGGTTGAAGAAGTTGGCGGCCGCGCTGTTGGAAGATCGCGTGCTGTTATAAGTCACGTTCATTCCGGTGCCCGTTGGGAAATACTGCGAATACTGCGTATTGTAGGTGGCCGTGTGACTCACGATCGAAGCGGCGGATGCAGAGGTACCGGTTCCAGAGATAAAGGGGTTGTTAATGGGCGTCTTGCGATCATCGAAGCCGGCAGAGGACGTCAACAACGGATCATAGGAGGTAATGACAAACGCAAAAGGGTTGAGGCTGGCGGAGGAGGCGGCAATGGCCGCGCCCGGCGTTCCATACCCGGCGGAACCGGCCGACGCTTTGAGAATGCCGACATCGGCGATCCATGGATAGTAGCGTTGCACAGCGATATCCACGCTGTTCTCAAGAGCTAGCTCGACGGCGTCTTGAAGAGAAAGCTCGAGCTTGCCATCGTGGATGAGCTGCTCGATGCGGGGCGAATTGGTGATTACAGGGGCATCCATGTGGATAGGACGGTAAGGTGCGAACAGGTTTGGAAAAGGACGCGGCGCATGGGTGAAATTGTACTTCGCTGAGCCCAGGGACACCGGGACCGGTTCGCTGGCGGCTTTCGCGGCCGGGGCGGGAGGATTTTGCTGTGGCTGCTGCGCAAAGGCAGGGGAGATGGGCCCCCCCACGAGAGTTACGGCCAGGACAACGGCCAACAGGGGTCGTGCGAACAGTGTTGCTCCGGGCTTGCTCAGGGTCCTGCGTGGTGAAATCATAGCGCTCCTTACCCTCCAGATTTTTTCCCCAAGGGACATACTATGCACTGAGATGGACTCAATCTGTAAAACGTTCACAACACGGAATTTGTTTCAAATTTATTTTCCAGGAAGCGGGCCGTTTCGGGGTCTCCACGGGACGTCAACCAACTCGCGCCTATTCCCGTGGGCGGACGGCCGGACGCTGCTGCATGGGCTGAATTGCACCGGCCAAGCGAAAAAGCAGTCTAACAGGCACGCGGTTCCTTGACAACGAACAACACCACAGCTAGGCTGCTGACAATTCGACGTT
>JAWOLO010000182.1:0-9070 GCA_033853375.1 Terriglobia bacterium | reverse complement strand
GCTACAACGACGAACATGCAAAATGGCTTTCCGGCTGCTTCTTGGAATCCGCGATGCCATGCCCCTCCCTGGAAAAGGTGCGCGCCTGAGAGGGCGCAGCGGCGACTGCCTGCGGCAGGCCGGCTGCGTTGCTGCAACGGAACTGACGATTGAAATTGACATTTGGGCGAGCAACCTTTCTAATCAGACCTTTTGAAACTTTTTGGAGAGACTCGATTCCCGTCGCTCGTGACTCGATCTGAATCTAACGGTACACACCGCGCGCCCTCGGCGCGCTTCGCCTTTCTGGTAGCAGCGGGCATCTTCCTCAGCCGAATTTTTGGACTGGTCCGCGACCGCGTTTTTGCACACTACTTCGGCAATTCCGATGCAGCGGACGCGTTCCGCGCCGCCTTCCGCATTCCCAATTTTCTGCAAAATCTATTTGGCGAAGGCGTTCTCTCCGCTTCTTTCATCCCGGTTTACGCCAGCCTGCTTGCACAAAAAGAAGATGAAGAAGCGCGCCGCACGGCAGGCGCGGTGGCGGCGCTCCTGGGATTGACCATTTCCTCTCTCGTTCTCGTCGGTGTGCTGGCAACTCCTTACCTCATCGACGTCATCGCACCGGGTTTTTCAGGCGAAAAGCGTGAGTTGACCATCCAGATTGTGCGCATCCTCTTCCCCGGCGCGGGCTTACTGGTCTTCTCCGCCTGGTGCCTGGGCATTCTCAACAGCCATCGCCGCTTTTTTCTTCCCTACGTTGCACCGGTGATCTGGAACGCGGCCATGATCACCACTTTGTGGGGATTTGGCCGCAACCACGTGCAGAACCAGTTGGCAGTCATTCTGGCCTGGGGATCCGTCGTGGGCAGCGCGCTGCAAGTAGGCGTGCAATTGCCCGCCGTCCTGCGTCTTCTTCGAGGACTGCATCTTTCGCTCGCCGATCCTCGGGGAAACGTGGCCATCGTAGTGCGAAATTTCGTTCCCGTTTTTGTCGGGCGTGGCGTCCTGCAAATCAGCGCCTACATTGACGCGCTTCTCGCAAGCCTTCTGCCCACCGGCGCCGTGGCGGCGCTTTCCTATGCGCAGACCCTGTACACACTTCCCGTGAGCTTGTTCGGGATGTCTATCTCCGCGGCAGAGTTGCCAGTGATGTCAGGTACCCTTGGCGAACAAAGTGTGGTCGCAGAATCGCTGCGCGTGCGGCTCAATTCCGGGTTGCGGCGGATTGCGTTTTTGGTCGTGCCCTCGGTCGCCGCGTTTCTTGTGCTAGGCGACGTGATTGTGGGCGCCATTTACCAGTCGGGACGATTCCGGCACGCCGACACGATTTACGTTTGGGGCATTCTTGCGGGCGCCAGCGTCGGCCTGGTTGCCTCGACGTTTGGCCGGTTGTACTCCTCGACCTACTACGCAATGCGCGATACCCGCACACCGCTTCTGTATGCCGTAGTGCGCGTGGTGCTGACGACGATTCTCGGCTACCTTTTCGCTGTTCCACTGCCGCCGGCACTTGGAATCGACACCCGTTGGGGAGTCGCGGGACTGACCATCTCCGCAGGAATCGCGTCGTGGCTGGAATTTGTTCTGCTTCGACGCACATTGAACCGGAGGATCGGGCATTCCGGAGCGCCACCAGCTTACCTCGTGAGCCTCTGGGCGGCGGCCTTGCTCGCTGCTGCGGCAGGTTTGGGGATTCACCATTTCCTGGCCGTTCGCTCGCCGATTCTTCGTGCGGTGCTGGTGCTTGGACCGTATGGCGTACTTTATTTTATTTTTACGATGGCTTTTGGCTTGACGGAGGCCCGGGAAGGTCTGCGGCGAGGCATGCGCTTCCTGCGCCGCTGAAAAGGCGCGGAGGTGCTGCGCCCCTACGGAAAGACGGGCGGGGCAAGCCCCGCCCCTACGCCGAAAAGGATTTATTGTTGAGACTTGGGTTGCGAGGCCGGTGGTTGTTGCGGCGGGCGCGGGCGGCTGGCGGGCGGAATGATCCCGTTCATGCGCAGGTACTCGACCATCTGGCCGTAATGATCCATGGGATGCCAGGCGCCGAGAGTGGCGATGCCGAGCCGGGTTGAAAGGAAGGGAAGCACCGGCTTCGCGAGCGGTGTGACCTGGTTTTCGGCAGTGATCGTGGCGATGGCGCGATGGCCGAGCGCAAAGGAGTCTTTCAGGTACTGAACGATTTCGGCTTTGGTCTTCAACTCAGCAGGACCGTTGGCATTTTGCTCGATGGACTTCGCGTCGATGTTTTCACCCATCAGCGGACCGAAGAAAAGATGATTAGCGAAGGCGATGTGCTTGACCTCTTCGGCAAAAGTGCGCACGCCCTTGAACTCGCCGTTGGTGGGCGCGAACCCGTACTTGTCTTCGGGCATGGCCTCAGCGGCGGACACGACTTCCTGCTCGATAATCCCGTAGTGCCCGTTGAGGACGGATGCAACGGTGGGTGGTTGTTGCGGCGTTGAGCCGCCTTGCGCACGAAGAGTCGGGGCAGCGGCGGCTGCACACAGCAGAACGAAAGCCATGGCGAGGTTTTTCATGGGGCTCTCCTTGTCATTATCTACGGAAGCGGGCCGGGAAATATTACGCTTTCGGGGCAGGAGAAGTCATCTCAAGTTTTTGGAAAAGTAGAAGGCAGAGGAGAGCAAAGCGCGCCGCCCATTCGCCAAAGCTCAGGATAAACGGCACTCCAACCGAAGCTGACCTCATCCTTCCGGAAACGTTGAGATCAAGGCAGGATTCCTCGGCCGCCTGTTGCGGCAGGCAGGCAAAGAACGCTGCCTCGGAATGACACGCTAAGAGGGCGGACAGAAGAAAAGCGGTGTCAACCTTGCCTGCGACAAGCACACCGCGACACGGAAATGCCGCCGGTACAAAAGAAGGGCACGACATGTCGTGCCCCTACAAAGAAAGAAAGCGCCAGGCTCATGCGCGGGAGAGGGCGGCGCGGTTGGGTTCGGCGACGGAAGCGAGGGCGGCTTCGATGACGTCGAGGCCTTCATCAAACTGCTCGTCAGTGATCACCAGCGGGACAAGGATGCGCATGACGTTGTTGTACGTACCCGCAGTGATGGTGATGAGGCCGTGCTCGTAGCAGAATCGGGCGATTTGCTTGGTCTCCGTGTCGGCTGGTTCTCGCGTGGAGGTGTTGCGGACCAGTTCGATGGCGCACATGCCACCGAGTCCACGGACGTCGCCGACAAGATCCCACTTCGTCTGCCAGCCCCGCGCGCGAGACTCAAAGCGCTTGCCAATGGCGGTTGAGCGGCTCAGCAAGCCATCTTTTTCAATCGTTTCGAGGGCCGCCAACGCGGCGACACAGGAGAGAGGATTGCCGGCAAAGGTGCTGCCAAGACTGCCTTCGGCGGGAGCGTCCATAATTTCGGCGCGGCCAATGACGGCCGCAAGCGGCAGGCCGCCTCCAATGGACTTGGCTGCGGTGATGAGATCGGGCTCGATGCCAAAATGTTCAGAGGCAAACCATTTTCCGGTGCGGCCGATGCCGGACTGCACTTCATCGGCAATAAAAACGATGCCGTGCTTGCGGCAGAGGTCCTGAAGAGTGCGGAGATAGTTTGGCGGCGGGACGATGAAGCCGCCTTCGCCCTGGACGGGCTCGACGATGACGGCGGCAACGGATTCCGGCGCGACTGCGCGCTTGAAGGCGTTCTCAAGATGATGCGCGAAGCTCTCCGCGGTGGCTCCTTTTTCCCCGCGATACTCGTAGGCGTAGGGAATTCGATAAATGTCGCTGGCGAAGGGAGCGAAGCCGGTTTTGTAGGGATGGGTCTTGCTGGTGAGCGACATGGTGAGCAAAGTGCGGCCGTGGAAGGCGTCTTCAAAGCAAATTACCGCGGGGCGCTTGGTGTAGGCACGCGCGATTTTGACGGCGTTTTCGACGGCTTCGGCGCCGGAATTAATGAGGAAAGTTTTCCTGGGGAATTTGCCGGGAGCCAGAGCGTTCAGTTTTTCGGCGAGGGCGATGTAGCTTTCGTACGGCGTGACGCTGAAGCAGACGTGGAGGAACTTGTCGAGCTGCTCGCGGATCGCGGCGACGACGCGCGGGGCGCGATGGCCCATGTTGAGGCAGCCGATGCCGCCAGCGAAGTCGAGAAACCGGTTGCCGTCGACGTCCGCGATGACTGCGCCTTCGGCTTTCGCGGCGAAAATGGGCGTCGCATGGTAGGTACCGTGAGCGACGGCGGCTTCGCGGCGGGCCATGAGCGCGCGGGATTTTGGGCCGGGGATTTCGGTGCGAAGTTGAATGGTTTTCATGCTGCCTCTCCGTGGTACAAGGGTCCGCCTCGGAAGGCGGACCCTACAAAAGCGTTTGAAGAAAAGCCAAAATCCGCATCCTTAAACCGGCACCCTCAGAAACACCCTATGGGGCCTTGATCTTGGAACACCACCGGCAGAATCGCGCCACCTGTGCCGATGGGGAAGATCCAAATTGCATTTCCTGCCAGCGGTGCAAACCGAAATAGCAGGCCAAACTTTTGAGCCAACTGGATTCGTGGACACGATTGGGCCAGAGCCGCGCCAAGTGTGCGGAAAAAGCTGATCCCTCGCTGTCCTTGGTGCCGGGATGGGGGCTAGCGTGCTGGCCCCCTACAAGAGCGGACTTGGAATGGCGCGCGGTCATTTCAATACCAGGCGATGGGGGCTTCGTCGAGATTGACGAAGACCTGTTTGGTTTCGAGATACTCTTCGAGGCCCCAAGGGCCGAGTTCACGGCCAAAGCCGGATTGTTTGTAGCCGCCCCAAGGTGCTTCCACGTAAGTCGGCTGCATGTGATTGACCCAAATGATGCCGGCGCGGAGGGACTTGACGACGCGGAAAGCTTTGTAGATGTCGCGGGTCCAGACGGCAGCGGCGAGGCCGTAAGGCGTGTCGTTGGCAATGCGAATGGCTTCGGATTCGCCATCGAAGGGAATCACCGAAGCGACGGGACCAAAAATCTCTTCGCGAGCGATACGCGCGGAGTTTTGCACGTCGTAGAAAATCGTAGGCTCAACGTAGTAACCCTTGCTGAATTGCTTGGGGCGGCCGCCGCCGATGGCGGTTTTGGCTTCCTTCTTGCCGACATCGAGATAGGAGCAGACGCGGTCGTATTGTTCTTTGCTGACAAGCGGTCCCATCTTGGTGTCGCGTTCGAGCGGAGCGCCTAGCTTGATGCGCTTGGCCTTTTCGGTCATGGCTTCAACGAATTTAGGATAAATTTTCTTCTCCACGAGGATGCGGCTGCCCGCCGAGCAGACCTCGCCTTGATTGATGAAAACGCCGAAGAGCGCGCCGTCCACGGCGGCTTCCCAATCGGCGTCGGGGAAGAAAATGTTGGGCGATTTTCCGCCGAGCTCGAGAGTGACGCGTTTGAGGGTGTCCGCGGCACTCTTGACGATGATTTTTCCGACGGCGGCGCTGCCAGTGAAGGCGATTTTGTCTACGTTAGGATGCGCGACGATGGCGGCGCCGGCGGTTTCGCCAAAGCCGTTCACGATGTTGGCGACGCCGGGAGGCAAGCCGACTTCTTCGAACCAATTGGCGAATTCGAGGGCGGTGAGAGGAGTTTGCTCCGCGGGTTTGAGCACGCAGGTGCAGCCGGCGGCAATGGCGGGAGCGAGTTTCCACGCGGCCATGAGCAGCGGGTAGTTCCACGGAATGATCTGCCCGGCGATGCCAACGGGCTCGCGCATCGTGAAGCTCAACGCGTTGGCGGGAACGGGATTCACGTTGCCGGTGACTTTGTTGGCGAGGCCGCCGTAATACTCAAAACAAGTCGCCACGTCGGCGATGTCGAATTCCGCTTCGACGATGGGCTTTCCGGTGTTGCGGCACTCGAGTTCGGCGAGTTGTGTTGCGTTCTGGCGGATTTTTTCAGCAAGCTTGAAAAGAATGCGGCCACGGTCCTGCGCGGTGGTTATGGGCCAAGCGCCGGAATCAAACGCGGCGCGAGCGGCTGTGACGGCTTTGTCAACATCGGCGGCGCTGGAGGAAGCGACCTGGGCGATCACTTCTTCGGTGGAAGGATCATAAACAGGGAACGTCTCGCCGGAGGCGCTGCTGGTCCATTGGCCATTGATGTAGTTCTGGTAGGTGCGGACGCTGGTCTTGGCGATGCCGGACATGGCTACCTCCCAAAATTTATTTCACACCCCGGAAACCGCGGAAGCAAGCCTGCGGGTAGCTTTGCGCCGGCCGTAAACAAAAAAGAAAAATGCGGCTATGCCAATGAAGGCCAATGTGCCGCCGAACATCCACAGCTCATAAGAGAAAAGCGAAGTGATTTGCTGCGCCGGGAAAAACACGAGAGCAATCCCTAGAGATGTTGTTAGGAAGCCGCTCAGGCCGGCGGCGATCAGGATGCCTTTGCTGAAGCGCCCCGGGATATAAGATTTTTGCCAAGCGATGCGCAGCAAGGCGCCAAACATATAGAGAAAAGGAATCAACTGAAGCACTACGGCCAGCGACAAGAGTTTCTGAAAGGTTTCCTGAACTCCTGCCCCTGTAAAGGAAAAGTTGATGACTACCAGAATCAGCGAGACCACCGCGTGAACGATCAGAGCAGCGTAGGGTGTCGAGTATTTCGGATGAATCTTGCCGAGCCAGTCCGGCATGTAAGAATCGAGGCCGGCGACGAAAGGAATGCGCGCGGAGCCGCCTAGCCAGGCTGAACCAATTCCAGCGATGGACAAACTGAGCATAAGTGCGAAGGGCGCGATGATCCAGCCGATGCCGACGCGCGCGGACATGTGACTGACGGCCTGGACGATTCCCTGAAGCACACTGATTTGATCTTTGCTGACGGCAACGAGCAAAGTGAGCGTTGTGCCGATGTAGAGCGCGCCGGAAAGAATGCCGCCCCAGGCCACAGCTCCGGGGAGCGTCTTTCGCGGATTTTCGATTTCGTCGCCCATGACCGAGGCGAGCTCCAGTCCAACTAGACCGAAGCAGATGACGCCAAAGGAATTCAGTACAAAGCGTGGATTCGCGGGAATGTGGAAATCGGCGGTGGTCACGGAAGTTCCGAAGCGAAGCCAAACGACGATACCGAGAGCAATCAACAGGCCGCCGGCGATCAATGTGCCGAGGCCGCCGACGTTGTTGATCCATTTGCCCACGCCGAGGCCGACGATATTGAGAACGACGAGAATGACGAGGAGAGCGAGTGAAGCTGCAAGCGCAAAGGATTTGCTGTCCGCAAGCCCTGCATGAGCGGGCCCAAGAACAAAGACCGAGACACCGACGAAGTACAGCATGATGGTCGGAACGTACATCATGTTGTTGGTCCAGTAGCACCAGCCGGAGAGAAAACCGTGGAAGTCGCCGAAAACTTCCTTGGCCCAGAGGTAAACGCCGCCTTCGCCGGGATAGCGGTGAGCGAGTTCGATGACGGCGATGCCTTGAGGCCAGAAAAAAAGAAGAAGCGAAATGATCCAGAGCCAAACGGTGACGCCGCCGTTGGCGGCGATGGAAGGAACAACGTTCAGATTGAAGACCGCGACGACAAAGAGCAAAACGAGGTCCCAGCGGCCGAGAACGCGCTTGAGATGAAGAGCCTCAGGCGGCGCGGTTATCGCTGGTAGTGTCGTCACTTCGTTCGGCGCCAAAAATTGCTCCAACCAAGTCCGAGATGCCGGGACTTTCCCGGGGAATTCGCCGGGACCCGCATAAATCGCGGGAAAGCCCGGTGCTACAGGCCGTTGGACTAGTGGCCTGCGGCTCCGACGATGGCAGCGCCGCGCTCCTGCTGCGCCTTTGCCAGCGCGGGCGCGACTTCCTCGAAAACCGCGAGGTGCTTGTCGATGTCCGCCTCAGTGTGTTGCACGGAGATGGTCCACTGCTCGTCCCACCAATACGGTTGCGGAAGAACGCCACGATTGACCATGCCGAACCAGTAGTGACGCCAAAGGTCGACGTCGATTTTGGTCCAATCGCGGTAATCGCGAATTTCCTGCGGATAGAGCATCAACGCGCCGTTGGCGCCCGCGCTGGCGACGTAGGCCTGTAAAGCGGATTTCTTGATGACGCCGCGATAGCCTTCGGTGAGTTTCTTGCTGAGTTTGCCGACGCGAGCGTAGTTTTCGCGCGTGAGAACTTCGCGGAACGTGGCGAGGCCAGCGGCCATCGAGACGCGGTTCGTGTTGTACGTGCCGCCGTGAAAAACCTTGTGCTGGGAGATCAGGTCCATGACGACGCGGCTTGCGCCGAACGCGCCGAGCGGCAAACCACCACCGATGGATTTGGCCAGGCAAATGATGTCCGGCTTGACACCAAAGAATTCGGTTGCGCCGCCCCACGCGAGTTTGGCGCCGGTTTTCACTTCGTCGAAAATGAGCAGCGCGCCATTCTTGGTGCAAAGATCGCGCAAGCCCTGAAGGAAGCCCGGCTGCGGCAAACACAAACCTACGTTCATCAAGATCGGCTCGAGAATGACGGCGGCGATTTGGCCGGGATTTTCCTGGAAGCGGCGCTCTACGCTGGCGAGATTGTTGAAAGCGGCAACGACGACATTAGCGAGAGAAGCTTTGGGAACGCCGGCGCCGCCAGGAACGCTGGTGGGAGCATCGGGATCGCCGTAGTCTTCAGCCTTGGGCTTGACGCTGACGAGAGCCGTGTCATGTAAGCCGTGGTACGCGCCTTCGAATTTCAGAATCTTGTCGCGGCCGATAGCGGCCCGTGCGATCCGGCAAGCATGCATGGTGACTTCCGTGCCGCTCGAACCAAAACGCACCATCTCGACGGGATAGCGTTTGCAAATTTCTTCCGCGAGTTCCCATTCCTGGTCATGAGGCATTCCAAAAGTTGTGCCGCGATGCAGTTCTTGCTCGACGGCTTTGACGACGGCGGGGTGGCAATGCCCGGCCATTAATGCTCCGAAGCAAAGGTTGTGGTCAACGTATTCGTTGCCGTCGAGGTCGTGAATCCGGCTTCCCTTGCCGTCTTTCACAAAAAGAGGATAGGGCTCGTAATGGCGGTAGTTACTGGCAACGCCAAGGGGAATGCGCTGGACCGCGCGTTTGTGCGCCGCGGCGGATTTCGGCGTGCGCTTTTCGTACGTGGCGAGTTCTTTTTGTAGTGCTTCGTGCAT
>JAWOLO010000181.1:0-22592 GCA_033853375.1 Terriglobia bacterium | reverse complement strand
ATTGGCCGGCCCAATGTGGGCAAATCCACATTGCTGAATCGCCTCGTTGGCGAAGAACGCTCCATCGTTTCGCCCATTCCCGGCACCACCATGGACAGTGTGGACACAGAAATCACGCGCGGCGGCCGCGAATATCGCTTTGTGGACACCGCTGGAATCCGCCGTAAAGGCAAAACCACATTGGTCGCGGAAAAACTTAGCGTGGTGATGGCGCGCCGTGGCCTAGAGCGGTGCGACGTGGCGCTGCTTGTCATTGACGGTGAGCAAGGCGTCACGCAAGGCGACGCGACCATTGCAGGCTATGCCGAAGAGTCTGGGCGGTCCGTCATTCTCGCGGTCAATAAATGGGATCTGGCTCTCGTCGCGGCGCGCGAAGCGGCCTTGCGCGACGCTGCTACGGCCAAAGGAAAATCCAGGCAGCCTGCAGGTGAGAATCGCCATCGGCCGATCGTCGACTCCGGCAAGCTAATGTTCGACTACGAAAGAATGATTCGCGCAAAATTGAAATTTTTGAGCTATGCGCCCATCGTTTTTCTTTCGGCGAAAACCGGCGAACGCACTGAAAGACTTTTTCCGCTGATCAATCGATGCGCCGACGCTCGCCGTCGCCGCATCCCCACGCCCGTGCTGAACGAGTGGCTCAAACAAGAAGTCGATCTCCAGCGCGGCTCGACGCCAAAGTCGCGTCCCGTGCGCATCTACTACATCACGCAGGCAAAAACCGCTCCGCCCACGTTTCTTCTTTTCACGAATCAAAAAATGCCGCTGCACTTCAGTTACGAGCGGTTCCTCGAAAACCAGCTTCGCGCCAAATTTGATTTCACCGGCACGCCGGTGCGCTTCGTGCAGCGCCTCCGCAAGCGCGAAAAGCGCGCCCGCGCGGGCGCTCGCAGTAACGACTGATGTCTCACAGCCTTCGCCAGTGTGTCACCCTGAAACGCACCCGACTTGTCCTGAGCTTCGCGAAGGACGAGGATGCGCGAAGCTTGCCTGCCGCAGGCAGGGATCTCAACTTATGCGCCTGTACCCAATTCAACTTGGCAGGTGATTCTTCAGTTGAGATGCTTCACTTCGCTCAGCATGACAACACAGGACTGGAAATGGACTGCACGGAACACCCCTCTACAGGAATGGCGCGCAAACTGCTACGATAGCGGCGTCCCCTTCATCCTGCGTGAATCCCATGAGGATGCACGAAGGATTTCCGGCAGGGGAGGAGCATGGCAGGCAACGTCACCGCCACAAAAATCGCCACCGAAGCCCGCCTTTACACCATTGGCGAAGTCAGCCGCCTGGCGGACCTGAAAGCGTTCGTGTTGCGCTACTGGGAAACGGAATTCCCCATGCTGCAGCCGACAAAAGACGATGCGGGCCGCCGCGTCTATCGACAGGAAGATGTGGACATGGTCTTCCGCATCAAGCGGTTGCTCTATGACGAAGGGTTCACCATTGCTGGCGCGCGCCGTCATCTGCGAGAAAAAGGCGCCTCCGACGATCCGGCGTATCGCGGCTCAAATTCTTCCGCGGACGGTGCGTCGCAGTTGCTAAACCGTAGAATGCTGCTCGATTTGCGCGATGCTTTGCGCGCTTTCTTGACGCTGCTCGAACGGCGGTGATAGCCTTGTTAGTGCTGGCGGAATCTTGAGGAATGCTCTAAGTCTGTCATTCCGAGCGAAGCGAGGAATCTCTCTTCGACGTGCATTCGGAGCGCATTTTCGGGAACCGCTAAGAGCTGATCGCCTCCAGCCTAATCGGTCGGGACGTAGCGCAGCCTGGTAGCGCGCACGCTTGGGGTGCGTGAGGTCGCGAGTTCAAATCTCGCCGTCCCGACCATTTTCCTGCCCGCCTTGCGTATTGGCTTGCATGAGCGCCTACACCATCGCGCTGAATGAGAAGGTGAGATACTTTACCTGCCCCCCTGCGGCGAAAGGTCTGTGACCGTATGGGGTTCAGTTGGTACAAAATCTAAGGTGCATGCAATCTATTACGCAAACTTAATGACGGGCCACAAGGAAGCATCTGCGAGGCTCACGATTAGCTTTGGTGGTTGGGGAGAGCACAACTCCGAACCCCGTTGGTGGGTTTACATTGAAGCGAGACCCACAGTCGATAGCTGCGAGATGATGGTCAGAGATCCGGAAGAATCAATATACTTCGGAGAGGAATTGTTGGGGCGAGGACTAACCCGTAAAGAGGCACTCGAAAGTGAGCATCGAAATAACTTTTTCGCAGTCGCAGACTGTATTGCCTTCAATGATCCCGCTGTGAATACCTACTTGTCGGGGAAGGTTGTCAGCCTAGACGGTCGCAAGAGCATTACCTGAGATGAAACACATACTTCTCACAAATGATGATGGGTATCAGGCGGAAGGGCTGCGGGCGCTGGCGGAGGAGCTTGCGGATTTCGCGACGGTGAGCATCGTGGCGCCGAGCCGCGAGCAAAGCGGAACGGCGCAGTCGCTGACGCTGCGGCAGCCTATCGTGTGCAACCGGATTGCGGAGCGCGAGTGGGCCATTGACGGGACGCCCGCGGACTGCGTAATTGTGGCGCTGCACAAACTGTTGCCGGAAAAGCCGGACCTGCTGATTTCCGGCATCAATCACGGCGCGAACCTGGGAGAGAATGCGTATTACTCCGGCACCGTAGGCGCGGCGCGTGAAGGAGCGCTGCACCATATTCCATCTCTGGCCGTTTCTCTGTGCGCGAGAAAGGAAAACGCGAAGTTTGACAATTCCGCACGAGTGGCTCGCGCCGCCGCAGAAATTGTTTTGAAGGAAGGCTTGCCCGACCAGGTGCTGCTCAACGTGAACGTACCGGAGCCGTGGAAGGGCGAAGTGAAATTCACGCGGCAATCACGGAAAATCACGCGCAACCAGTTGAGCGAAGGAAAAGACCCGCGCGGCCGCAGCTATTTCTGGCTCTTCGAGCAGAGAATCGACAAGGACGTTGAACCGGACACGGATTACGCCGCAATTTTTTGCGGCGCCGTTTCCATCACGCCGCTGCACCTCGATCCCACGCACACGGAATCCCTCAACCATCTTTCTCACTGGGCGAAGACCATCGCCACTGCGTTTCGAAAATGATTTGCAGCTGCTTGGATTTTGATTCGAGCCATTAGGAGAAAGTGAGGAGATATTCCTCTCTACGCAGGCCACCCGGTTCGCAGGAGCGAACCGGGAAGAAAAGTCGGCCTGCTCCGCTCGGAATGACAACTTTTGTTTTTTGCTTGTCAAGAGCGCAGCAATGCTGCGCCCCTACAAAGAGAAAACTTGCGTCACTTGGCCGCGGGGGCCGCTGGCGCAATGAGAACGATGTTATTTTTGCGCATAGTGTCGTTGAGCACGGGAATGTCCTTGGCAAGGACGTCGCGCCACTTAGTGAGCTGCGCTTCGAGCCGCTGATCGAGGTCCGCAAAGACCGCTTCTTCGGCAGCGGTCGGCGCGGTGTCCGCGCTGTCGGTTACGTTCTGTAGATACGCGAGCTTGCTTTCGAGCTTGGTGGGATAGTTGGCAAAATCCTCGGTGGACTTGCCATTTACCTGAATGAGTTCTTCCTCGATGGCGCTGATTTTCTTGCGCAAATCGACGGACGCCGTAACAACGGGATTCGGAGGATCGCTCGCATCGTTCTTCGCAACTTGCGCCGGCCCGAGGCGCTTTTCGAGCGTCTGGAGCTGCCCGCGCAGGTCGCGAATCGCAATGATGGCTTTGTTCATTTCGTCCGTGCGGTCGCGCATTTTGAGCAGCAAGTCAAACTGCTTGCGCAAATCTTCGGCGGAAGTCTTAACTCTCGGGTCCATTTTTACTTCGAAGTTCGCGGTTTGCGATTTGCCGCCGACGGTTAGGCGCACCTGATAGGTTCCTGGCAAAACTAGCGGGGCAATCGGCTCGCCGGCATCGTAGACGGCTCGCGGAATTTTCGTGGGCACTTCGTAGCGCAAATCCCAGGTAAAGAGATTGAGGCCTGCCTTGGCGGGAATGTGTTCTTCGGGATTGTCACGCTCCCATTCTTCAGGCGCCTCCTCCGTTTTCTTTTCTTCGCTGGTGAACGCGCGAATGACTTTGCCTTGCGCGTCTAGAATCTCGAGCTTGGCCGGCTGCTTATGGTCTTCTTTCAAGTAGTAGTAGAAAATCGCGCCATTCGGTGGATTTTCGCCAACCGGGTAGCGCCGCGGATTGAAGTGGCCGGTTCTAGTGCGCCACGTCGTGCGGGGCGTGAAGAGATGCGCGTCTTCCGCGGCTATCGAAGCAGCGGCCTGCCGCAGCGGGCTGATGTCGTCGAGCACCCAGAACGACCGCCCGTGCGTGGCCGCAACGAGATCGTCGTTGTGAACGATCATGTCGTGAATCGGCGTGTTCGGCAGATTGAGCTGCAGCGGCTGCCAGTTTGCGCCGTCATTGAAGGAAACCCAAATCCCTGTTTCCGTTCCGGCGTAGAGCAGTCCTTTGCGCTTGGGATCTTCGCGCACCGCATGAACATAAGAATTATCCGGCAAGCCGCCGATGATTTTTGTCCAGGTTTTGCCGAAGTCCGTCGTTTTGAAAATATACGGCTTGAAATTGTCGAGCTTGTGCGCGTCCACCGCGGCGTAAGCAGTTCCCGCGTCGAAGGGGGAAGCCTCAATCAAGCTGATCATGGCCCATTCGGGAACTTCTTTCGGCGTGACATTGGCCCAATTCTTGCCGCCGTCGCGCGTCAGTTGAACCAAGCCGTCATCGGTGCCAGCCCAGAGCAGGCCTTCCTGCTTGGGCGATTCCGCCAGCGTGAAAACCGTGTCGTAGTATTCGACGGTGTATTGATCTTTCGTGAGCGGCCCGCCCGAATCCTGCTGCTTGGATTTGTCGTTGCGCGTGAGGTCGGGGCTGATGGTGGTCCACGTGCGGCCTGCATCGTTCGAACGGAACACATATTGTGAGCTGTGATAAATCACGTCTGGATTGTGCAAGGAAATCACAATCGGCATGGTCCAGGTGTAGCGGTACTTTTGCGTGGCCGCGGAATAGCCGTTGGGATCCTCGGGCCATTCCTGAATGCTCTGCGCCTGATTGATGCGGCGGTCGAAGCGCGTGAAGATAGGTCCTTCATCGTCAGCGTAGACAATGTTCGAATCGCGCGGATCGGGAACGATGTAGCCGCTTTCGCCTCCGCCGACGGCGTCCCAGTCGCCACGGTCGATGAAGCCGCGGTCGCTGCGCGTTTGAATGCCGACCGAAGAGTTGTCCTGCTGAGATCCGTAAACGCGATAGAGAAAGTCGTTGTCCGCCGCGACGTGATAAAACTGCGCCGTAGGCTGATTGTTTTGTGTGGACCAGTTCTTGCCACCATCGATGGAGATCGTCGCGCCGCCGTCGTTGCCGTTGATGAGGCGATTGGGATTTTCGGGATCGATCCACAAAGCGTGATGGTCGCCGTGAGGAGCGTTGAGGCGCTCGAACGTTTTGCCGGCGTCGATGGAGCGATAGAGGCCGGTGTTGGCGATGTAAACCTTGTTTGAATCCTTCGTGTCGGCCCAAACGTGCGTGAAATACCAGGCGCGTTGCCGGAAACGGTGATCGTCGTTGATGAGCGACCACTTCGCGCCGCCGTTGTCACTGCGATAGAGACCCCCCTTTTTGGCTTCGATCAGCGCGTACACAACGTTCGAATCTGCGCCGGAAACCGACACGCCGATGCGCCCGAGCGGGCCCTCGGGCAGTCCGTCGCCTTCAAGGCGCTTCCAGGTGGTGCCGTCGTCGTTCGAACGGTAGAGGCCGTCCTTTGCGCCACCGCTATTCAGGGTCCAGGGCGTGCGCCAGCCTTCCCACATTGCCGCAAACAAAATGTGAGGATTTTGAGGATCGAAAACCACGTCGATCGCGCCGGTGCGATCGTCGAGATACAGCACTTTTTCCCAGGACTTTCCACCATCGCGTGTTCGAAAAACCCCGCGCTCCGTGTTCGGGCCGTAAGCATGACCAAGCGCAGCGACAAAGACGATGTCGGGATTCGCTGGATGGATGATGATCGCGCCGATGTGACGCGTGTCTTTCAAGCCCACGTTGGTCCAGGTTTTGCCCGCGTCTGTGGATTTGTAAACGCCGTCGCCAAAAGAAATGTTGCCGCGGATGCAGGCTTCGCCAGTGCCAACGTAAATAACGTTAGGATCAGAATCGGCCACGGCGATGGCCCCGATGGAAGAGACGGTCTGCTTATCGAAGAGCGGATCCCAGGTGAGGCCGCCGTCGGTCGTCTTCCAAACGCCTCCACCGACAGCGCCAAAATAATAGGTGTTCGGCTGGCTCGGCACGCCTGTCACTGCCAGAACGCGGCCCCCACGAAAGGGACCGATGAGCCGCCACTTCATCCCGCCATAGGTTTTGGGGTCGACCTGCTGCGCGGTCTGTTGAGCCCTAGCAATAGAGCCAGCAGCAAACATCAGAGTGCACACACCCAGAGCTGAGACGAACCGTCGAAACACTTTCACACCTCCACAAAATGAAACCTGAAATCGTGTATGGTATCACTAACGACCGAAGAGAGTCCCAACAGATGGCCCGATAGCTTCGAGGCAGCCCACAAAAAATCAGTGAGGACCTGCAAACCAGCAAATAATCCTCCCGTGCACAAAACACTCCAAAGTGTCCGCCAGCCGGAGAAGCCGATCAATTCCGGAGTCACTGGACAGGTCTTCATGGTTCTATCCTCATACAAACATAGCAATCAATTCCTAACAAATTTACCGGGCGGTTGGAAGTCTGGGCGCCCGTTGGGATAGGATGCGGGCGGGATGAAATTGAAAAGATGAGCGGACAGAAGACCTACGACGTGGCGGTGATCGGGGCAGGAGCGTTTGGGGCGTGGACGGCGTGGCACCTGGCGAAACGCGGGAAGCGCGTGGTGTTGATCGAGGCGTATGCGCCAGGGCATTCGCGAGCGAGTTCCGGAGGCGAGACGCGCATCATTCGCATGGGATATGGTGCGGACGAGTTGTACACGCGATGGTCGCGGCGTTCGCTTGAGCAATGGAAGGAATTTTGCGCAGCGGCACATCAGAAGCTATTCCTTGAGACGGGCGTTCTGTGGATGGCGGGTAAGCATGATGCGCGGCTCAAGGACACGGCGGCGACGCTGAAGCGATGTGGCGTGGCGTTCGAAGAATACGATCGCTCTGCGCTGGAGAAACGCTATCCGCAAATTGCGTTGGAGGAAATCCAGAAAGGGATCTTCGAACCGCACAGTGGCGTGCTGATGGCGCGGCGAGCGGTGGCCTCCGTGGTCGAAGACGCGATGCGGATGGGCGTGGAATATTGCTGCGCACAGGTGACGGATCCGCGAGAAGCAGGAGCCGTGAAGCAAGTCACGACGAAACAGGGAGATCGCATCGCCGCGCGGCAATTCGTCTTTGCGTGTGGAGCATGGCTTGGGAAGATTTTTCCGGATGTGTTGGGCGGGCGCATTTTTCCTTCACGGCAGGAAGTTTTCTTCTTCGGGATACCCGCCGGCGAGACGAGGTTTGCACCGCCGGCCCTGCCGACGTGGCTGTTCCAGGAAGATCTGGTTTACGGCATGCCGGACATCGAGAGCCGCGGGCTGAAAATAGCGTTTGACGAACATGGAGAGCGGGTGGATCCAGACACGCAATCGCGAATCGTTTCGCCGGAGATGACCAAGACCGTGCGCGAATACGTAGCGCGGCGATTCCCTGCTCTGCGCGACGCGCCGATCGTCGAAACGCGTGTCTGCCAGTACGAAAATACTTCGAGCGGAGACTTTCTGATCGACCGGCACCCGGAAATGGAGAATGTGTGGTTCGTTGGCGGCGGGTCGGGACACGGATTCAAGCATGGGCCGGCGGTGGGCGAGTATCTTGCCGGGCATCTTCTCGATGGGGCGAAACCCGAACCGCGGTTTTCGCTGGATACTAAGGAAACCACGCAAAACCGCGCGGTGTACTGAACGCGCGGAGAAGGAAGCGTTCATGCGCCGCTTTGCGCTCCTGCTTTTCCGTGTCGCAATTCTTTCCTGGATCGTCTTGGCACCGATCTTTTGCACACCGCTCGCCCACGCGCAAAAGACGCCAGATGAAATTGCCTGCTACGACTACCGGCAAGAGAACTCTCCGTTCAAGAAGAAGCTGTGGGACGGTTATGAAATTTCTCTGGGACCCTCTCGCAATCCAGATGCAGTCGAAGACAAATGTACTGCTGCAATTTACAACAGCGCAGGGAAAGTCGTTTTTCGTACGAACGGCTTCAGCGTGGTGTTCGACCAAGATGTGACGGGAAAAGATTTTGACGGCGACGGCAGGCCCGACGTGGTTTTCCGGACAGATACAGGCGGAGGGATGCACTGCTGTTGGGCGTACATTGTTTTTTCTCTGTCGCCGAGGCCGCGCAAGCTCTTCGAAATTGAAATGCAGGGCCGCGTGGATTTTGACAAGGACAAAGACGGGAAGATGGTGATCTGGCAGAGAGCGGGCGGACCGATGGAATTCACTTCCATGGCAGGACGTCCGTTTGCGGAGAAAGTATTTCGCGTTCAGAACAGTAAGCTCGTTGATTCGACGCCGGAGTTTTGCGGAAGAATCTTCAGTGAGGACATGGAAGATTACAGAATCGAGAAGCGATTACTGACCCCCGAAAATCTGCAGAAGTTGGAACATGCCGGCGAGGCCGGGTACGACGTGGAAGATATTGTAAGCGCTCTGGAATCTCAAACGCTGCAACATGTCTTTTGCCGCGAATTTGATGAGGCGCTGAAGGACTTGAATTTATGGCCGGCAGAGAAGCGCAAAATTGTTATGAAAAGCTTCGCGGAGGGTCTTGCGCAAGACTACCAGGAGTTTTCGGCCAAGCTTTTAGAAATTCTCAAAAACAAGAAGAAGTGACCCGTTCTTTGTCCAGAGTCCAGCGCGAAGAATGCTTTCGTGAAAAATTTGCCGGAACAACGCCAGGGTTAGAGCCTGGGCGCGCGGCGTGGATAAGTTAATGCAGGAGTTCGCTTGGCCCGTTTGGCTTTTTCGGCATAGAGTTGCTGATCCGCTTCGGAAAGCAGCTTTTCGATGCGTTCGCCATCACCACGGTATACGGCAATGCCCATACTCGCGGAGAGGCGAGGGGGCTCGTCGTCGTTGGCCATCACCTGGCGGATACGGTCGGCGACGCGGCGGGCTTCGTCTTCCTGCGATTCCGGAAGGACCAGGGCAAATTCGTCTCCGCCATAGCGCGCGGCGGTATCAATGGCGCGGCAATGAATGCGCAGAATATCGGCGACGCGGCAGATGGCGCGGCTGCCCACAAGATGGCCATAACTATCATTGATGGTTTTCAAGCCGTCGAGGTCGAGAAGCAGAACAGCAAAGGGGCGGCCCGAGCGGTCGGTGCGCTCCGTTTCGTTTTCGAGAACGTCCAGAAGGCGGCGATAGTTAGCAAGACCAGTAAGCGGGTCGCTGACCGCCATATGGCGGACGCGCTCGAAGAGGCGAGCGTTATCGAGCAGGGCGCCGCCAAGCGCGACGGTGTAGCCCAAAACCATGAGGCCCTGAGCAAACACAAAGGGAGCGTCCATCAGCCGCGCGGACTGCGCCGCTGCAAACTGAGCGGCGACGTTTAGCCAGACCGCCGCGTACATGGTGCGGTCAAACGAGGAATCTTCGACGGTCAAGCGGCGGCGGTACCAGAACAAGCTCACCAGGAAAATCGCGCCGGGCAGCAACTGCTGCGGGCTGGGAAAAAAGGCGCTGGGATGCGGCGAGACTTGGGGCGGCAGGTGGCGAAGCGCAGCGGCCAGCCCGTACGTAACGGCAACGGCAGCCGCCAGTGCGCCGGCAATTTCCCCCTTCGGATGGCGTGAACGGGGCATGAAGTGCTCGACCAGGAGGGCGGCAACCACTAGGACCGCAAGGATGATGCGGCCGAGCCACCAGGCGATGGGAGCCCAGGGGAGAAGGTGGGAGGCATCGGGCAGGAATTGAAAGAACAGCACGCCCGTGGCGATCAACACGCCACCAGAAAGGAAAAAGCCCGCGCCGAGAATCAGGGAGATACGGTCTTGCGTGCCTTGGAAGCGAACGAGAGTGACGGCGGCAAAGACAAAAGCGAGCAGGCTGCTGATGACCTCCAAATAGCCCTGCAGCAGGGCGTCGCGAGGAATCGTGAGGCTGCGCAGCCAGTACGCAGCAAGGATCACGAGCAAAAAAGCGCCGACATGCGACAAGAAGATTGTCGTGCGAGTGCGCGCGTGTGAGAGGGAAGTTTGGCCCATGACCCTTTGTTCGATTCTCAACCCGTTCCTTCGGGCTGGTCGTCTACTAAATTAGACTACAAAGCGGTAGCCACCGTTGCGTAAGAATCAACCGGAGAGTTAGATAAACGACACTCACTGTGGAATTCAAAGCACCTGTCCCGAGGGACAGGTCAAGAATCGCGGGAAGATGCGAGGAACGCTGCCTAAAGAGTGTAGAAATTTTAGTTGTTGCGGCAAAGGGATAGAGTGCGCAGAATTGTGTGACTTGAAACGGTTCAAATAACTTTGCTGGATTGCATGGAAAAATGTCTCCGAGAAGGAGAACTGCTTGGACAGAGAAAGCGGCGCAAGCGCAGGACCACGGCTGCGGCGTTCACTCACGCTTTGGGATTTGATTCTCTATGGCGCGATTGTGCTTCAGCCGGTTGCGCCCATGTCCGCATTCGGCGCGTTGAGCGATCGCGGACGCGGACACGTGGTGACGGCAGTGCTGATTGCGATGGTGGCCATGCTCTGCACGGCGTTCAGCTACGGCAAAATGGCGAGCGTTTATCCGAGCGCCGGCTCCGCTTTCACTTACGTGGCGCAGGAGATTCATTCGTCTGCAGGGTACATTACGGGATGGAGCATGGTCATGGATTACATCGTGAATCCCTTGATCTGCACCATCTGGTGCGCGGGCCAAGCGCACGAATTTGCGCCGGGCATTCCGACCTGGGGCTGGAAGATTTTTTTCGCAGTGGTGTTTACGCTGTTGAATCTTCAGGGAATCAAGACTTCGGCGCGAGTGAATGCGGGGCTGGCCGCGGCGATGAGCGCGGTAGTAGTGGTAGTCTTTGTCACTGCGATTCGCTACATCCTTGGTCACTCGCACGCTGACGCGGGATTCTTCACGCGGCCGTTTTACGACCCACAGACCTTCACCTTTGACAATTTGTTTGGATGCACGTCGCTGGCGGTGTTGACGTATATCGGATTTGACGCTATCTCGACCCTCTCGGAAGAGGCAGAGAATCCCAAGCGGAATATTCTGCTGGCCACGGTGATGACCTGCGTGATCATCGGTTTTTTGTCGGCGGCGGAAGTGTATATCGCGCAACTCGTGTGGCCCGCTTCGCAGCCGTTTCCGAACCAGGACACGGCGTACGTCTACGCGGCGGCGCGAACATGGGCGCCGCTTTTCAGCATTGTCGGATTCACTTTGTTGGTGGCCAATTTTGGTTCGGGGATGGGCGCCCAGATTGGCGCGGCACGCCTGCTTTATGGCATGGGAAGGAGCAACGCGCTGCCAAATTCGTTCTTTGGCCAGGTGGATCCCAAGCATCACATCCCGCGGAATAATGTGATTTTCATCGGAGTGATTGTTCTTATCGGATCTTTTTTTCTGACATATGGGCGTGGGATCGAACTGCTGAATTTTGGAGCGCTTATCGCATTCATGGGCGTAAACGCCTCGGCTTTTGTGCGCTATTTTCTCAAGGCCGCAGAGAAGAAGGTCATCAATTTCGTTTCGCCTTTTGCAGGCTTCTTTATTTGTCTCGGCTTGTGGTGGAATTTGAGCCGGCCAGCGAAAATTGTGGGCACGATCTGGATGCTTGCGGGAATTGCGTTCGGCTTGTGGAAGACGCGCGGATTCCGAGAACAACTTTCGTTTGAGATGCCAACGGAGTGAGGGCCGTGCCACGAAAGAGAAACGTTGCGTCCAAGCCAACTCTGGAAGGATGATGATGCCCGCGGAGGAATCCAGGCCGGTGAAACGGCACAGCGGGAAGGTCAAGATGGTCACAATGCGAGACGTGGCTCAGGCCAGCGGTTTTTCTCCAGCCACGGTTTCCATCGTGCTGAATAACGCGCCGCTGGCTCGCTACATCGCTCCCGCAACGAAAAAAAAGATTGAAGACGCCGCCAAGAAGCTTGGCTACCGGCCAAACGCGATGGCGCGATTTCTGCGCAGCCGGCGGAGCCAGACCGTAGGCGTGATGATCTTCGACATCACGGATCCTTTTTGTACGCCGGTCTTGCGCGGCATCGAGAATGCGCTCTATCAGTCCTCCTATGTTCCGATTTTTGCGGACGCGCACAATCAGCGAGCCAGATTCGAACGCTACCTGGAAATGCTGCTGGAACATCACGTCGAAGCGCTGATCGTGGTAGCCAACTGGCTCTTCGTGGACATCCAGCTCCTAGCCGACCTGAGCAAAAGAAACATCACCGCAGCCACCATCGGCTGGGAGGTGCCGGGTGACTCCGTAAGTTCGGTGATGGTGGACAACGAAGCAGGCGGACGATTGGCGCTCGAACACCTTTATCATTTGGGGCACCGCAAAATCGCAGTCATCCGCGGGCCGAAAATGCTGATTGACAGCGCCCCGCGATGGAAAGGCATCCAGAAATTTGCGCACGCGGTGGGCTTGGAGCTCGATCCATCGCTGGTCGTGCAGTTGCCGGATGAGCTGGAAGCCAACTCGGGATTCGAGGGCGGCTACCGGTTTACGGAAGAATTGCTGGAGCGCAAAAAGAAGTTCACCGCCGTGCTGGCGTTTGACGACGTGACGGCGCTCGGCGCGATCCGCGCGTTGACCAAGGCGGGCATCAATGTGCCAGAGCAATGTTCTGTGGTTGGATTCGATGATGTGCCACTGTCTGCGCTGGCCGCTCCTTCGTTGACGACGGTGCGGCAGCCGCTCGAAGCCATGGGAAGTCTGGCCGTGAATATCGTGGTGGAAGGCATCAAGGCAGGCTTGGAGAAACGTGATTGGAGCATTTCGCGGCACAAGATGACGCCGGAACTAGTGATTCGAGATTCGACAAAGGCTTTGACCGCTGGAGCGTCGCCGGAGGGAAGTAGTGAAGCAAGGAAATGAACAAAAAGAAAAGCAAGGCTAAGCTGACCTGCGGCAAGCTGCACCGCACTCCAATGAGGATGCCAGAACGAAACTAAATCGCAATGACGCACGTTGCGTGGGAGCGAGAGCCCCTGATTCCTATCTGGAGTCGGAGAAGGCGAGGTAGGCGCCGAGGCCAATCATGCCGAGGCCGGATGCGGTGCGCTGGCGGCGACGGAAGCGGGCGCTGTTCTTTAGTTTGCGTTCGAGGGGCGAGGCCATGGTGACGACCACAAGATCGGCGGCAGTGTTCAGACTGACGGAGACGCAGCCGAGCACGGCGAATTGAAAGAAGACGTGCCCATAGGCCGGGGCCACAAATTGCGGGATGAAGGAGAGGAAGAACAGCGCGGTCTTGGGATTCAACACTTCGGTGAGGACGCCTTGACGGAAAGCGCCACGGGATGGGCCCGCGACTTCCACGGTCATTTCAGCGTTGCGCGTGCGAATCATGCGGATACCGAGCCAGATGAGATAAGCGGCGCCGGCATATTTGACGGTGTGAAACGCCACGGCGGAGGCGGCAAGAATCGCCGAAAGTCCGAGGGCCGCAGCGAAAACGTGGAAGAGTCCGCCGATAAACGTGCCGAGGGAGGAATGGATACCTTCGCGTTTCCCTCCGGCGAGGCTGCGCGCGAGGACGTAGAAAATGCCCGGTCCGGGCGTGATGGCCAGAAGCAAAGCGGCAGCGAAAAAGAGTAGCAGGCGGTGCGCGTCGAACATTTTGACATTGTAAGGGCGCAAGACGTGGTGAGCAAGATGCACAATGGGGTATCTCAGCCGCGCTGAGGTCTAGCCAGGATTCCTCACTCCGCCTGCCTGCGAGAGGCAGGCTGCCGCAGTCCAAAATGCCAGACTGAAGCCCGGTCTCTACAGATAAAGACGGGCGCAGCATTCCCTCGTTGCGCTCGGGATAAAGCTGCGCCCCGCAAGTGGCTGTCAGTCTTGGTCGTTGGCTTTGTCGGCGTTGCCAGCTTTGGATGGCGTCGAAGAAGGGGGCGCGGCGGCGCCGGCGTTGAGATGGTCGAAGTTCAAGATGGCGTTGAAGACGAGGAAGTAACTGCCGGTGGTTTCGGCGCGCCACACGGGATTATTGGCGAAGAGCACGACGTGACCTTGGCCGTGAGGAACGTCAACGACGGCGGGCTTTTCGGCGATTTCGTTCGCGCCAGTGATCATGCCGCTGAGGAGAAGTTCTTTTTCCGCCGCGAATCGGAGGACGACGCGAGGCTGCTGGTCGGCAGGCGGAATGGCCCAGCGGGCAAATTCCGCCAAATCCTCGGGAATGTAGAGTTCCTGCTCGTGCGGAGTCCGCTTTACCGGTTTTTCCGGCGGCATGTAAGGACGCGCCTGAATCACGTCGGGATCAGTGAGGGAGCCGCGGCCGCTGGAACGCGCTGAAGCGCCGGAGCCTTCTTCGGGACCGAAGCCGCCGAAAATTCCGCCGACGGTGATAACCGGTCCCTGACGGAAATACACGTAGAGCTTGTCGTCGTAGCCATAAGTGATGGGGCTCTTCTTGTCGTCGACCGTGGAGAGCACAACGCTGCCCGGCGCTTGCATGGCGCGGGCGTCGGAAACATTGACCATCTCGGTCATGCCGCCGGCAACCGGAAGCGCCACGCTGGATTGCACAGCGAGCAAGACGCCGCCTTCACTGACGAAGCGCTCAAGATTGGCGAGACCTCGATAGCCAAGGCCGCCGCGAATGTCAGCGGTGGAGTCGAGGCCGGGCGCGACGAAGTTCGGAGTGTCGGCGGTGTTTTGCCACGGACGAGGGCTGCCGCGCATGGGCAGGCCACGAAGCTCGGCGCTCAGGCCGGCTGCGCCTCCGCCGCCCATGGGAGGAAGAATCAGGACGTCGAATTTTTCACGGAGATTCGTGTTTTCGCGGAGCCACGTGTCGGCCACGTAGGTGTAGGGAATTTTCAGCTCGTCGAAGGCGACGCGGAACCAGCCGTCATTTTGCGTGTTTTGCCAGTTGTGGACGATGCCAACGCGTGCCGCAGAGATGGGATGCGTGGCGACGGTGAGAGAGGCGTTGGTGGCATGGACCCGGAGGCCAAGTTCGGCGGCGGCTTTTTCGAGTTGAGCGCGATCGACGTTGCGAAGAATGAATGTACCTGCGTTGAACTTGAGGCCGTCCGCTTCGAAAGCGTCTTCGGCCGCTTCCATGGGAACGGAGGCGAGGCGGAAACGCAGAGTGGCGAGCGTGTTGTCGGTGTTGTGGCGGATGAGAAGGGTCTTGCCTTGGCCATCGATTCCGCCGGGAGGATCGATTTTGGCAATCTTGCGCATGGGCGCGTCCAGGATGGAGACATCGGTGACGCGCATGGTTTTCACGCCGCGAAGTGCGCCTAGGGTCCAACCGGTGTCGTCGTAGGAACGCGGATCGCGGGGGCTGTAATATTGCATGTCGAGAACCATATCGGCGAGGCGGCTGTAGGGCTGATCCATTCGAACGACGTAGCTGCCGGCGGGAATAACGGTTTCGGCGGGCTTCTTTTCTTCTTTGGATTTGGAGTCGAATTTCTCGGCTGATTTTTCTGAAGACTTCTCCGCGGACTTTTCCTTGCGCGAGTCGGCGTCGCGGCCACTCTCAGAAGCCGGAAGGCGAGATTCTCTTTCGGTGCGGTGGACTTCGATGCCCTGAAGCTCGAAGAGATTCAGGAGGCTGGCTTGCTCGGCGGGACGCGGATCATCCGCGGGAAAGATCCAAGCCGCGGGACCTTCCGTGCGGGCTTTTGCGACGGCGCGCTTGCTCTTGAGATAGAAATTGTTGAGAAATTTCTGGCCGTTGGAAGCGAGGTTGTTCATGCCGAAAAGAATGGCGCTTTCCTGCATATTGATGTTGTCGCGCGCGGACCATTTGACTTTGGGAAGCGGAGGATTCGGACGATACCACTCGCGGCTGGTGTCGGAGGGACGAAGCGTGCGGACGCGCGTGTCGGCGCCGCCGTTGCCGAAAGTTTCGTAGAAGCGGCCGATGGAATTGTGATTGTTGGCGATGGAGAGTAGATAGTTGGGGGCCCAACCATCGTAAAAGCCGTGGGTCCAGACGCCGATGACACCGCGCTTGGTCATTTCTTCAATCTCGTGATAGGCCATTTCCTGCCATTCGCTGATGACGATGGGATCGAGCCACGCGTTGTAGGGGCCGGTGCCGGTCATGATGTAGAGATAAGGAACGGATTCGTGGAGGTCATGCATAACGGTGGGGTGCCAGTCGAGATAGGTTTTGAGCATGTTGCGGGAAAGAGCGAGGGTGACGCCGAGATTGTCACGATTATTGTCGTGTGAGACGTAGTGGCCCCACCAGATGAGCGGATACGGCGGCTCATCGGGATGTTTTTTGTGCTGTAGATAGATGTCGACCATGCGGTCGTGGCCATCAACTTCGACGATGGGAGTGATGAGCACGATGGAGTCGTTACGAATTTTCTGGATGAAGGGCGTGTCTTCGACGGCGAGGCGATAGGCAAGCTCCATGAGCATTTCGGGAGCGCCGGTTTCGGGCGAATGGATGCTGCCATCGGCCCAGTACATGGGCTTGCCTTCGGCGATGAGTTTCTGCGCTTCGGCTTCGCTCAGGCCGCGAGGATCGGCTAAGCGGGCGGTGATTTCTTTGTAGCGGTCGAGCTTGGCAAGGTTGGCTTCGTCGGAGACGGCAACGACGAGCATTTCGCGGCCTTCTTCGGACGCGCCAATGCTCCAGACTTTGACGCGAGGACTTTTGCTGGCGAGGAGGCCGAAATAGGCGTTGATGTCTTTGGTGTAGTCGAGAATGTCGGGCGCGCCGATGATGTGGTGGAGGAAAGCGTCGGGAGGAGGCACGCAGGAGCTAAGTGGAAGATGGTCGACGAGTTCTGTGCTGAAAAACGATTCAGTGGTGAAGTCTTTAATTTTTTTCGTGTACTCCGCGTGATCGGTCACGGTACAGGGTTTGGATTGAGCGAAGCAAGGACCGGAAAGCAGGCAGAGTAACAACAGCAAGCCAGACAGGTTGCGGATCATAGACCACCTCAGGGCGTCGATATCGCGCGGGGATTATATAGCTTCCAGCTGGAATCCTTAACCGATTCTGAAGCAGAGGTCGTCGACGCTGCCTGACTTACCTCGGCCGACCTCCCAGCGGCACCAAAGACGGAAGAAGCTCCGATAAGAGTGCGCATCGATTATCAGTTGTTGGAAAATGGTTTCCCCAAGGTTGCAAAATCCTGCCCTCGGCGCATTGCGGAATCGACTAAAAACAAAGGGCTTAGGACTCCATAAGTTTGGTTGGTGGAGTGCCCAACTCGACTAAGCCCTGGGACCTGGCGGGTGAGTTGTCTCTGCCCAGAGATTTCCTTGGAGCCTGTCCCGTTAGCCGCCACGAACCGGCGCCTTCGACTAAGAGGAGCTGTTATGACCATCCCCCTTCGCTCCGTTATTCTCCCGCGATTCTTGCCCTTAACGAAAGCGTTGCTGGCCACCGGGATCGCCGGTGTGCTCTCGTTAGCACTCGTTCCTTCGGCTGCGGCGCAAGCGAGCGTCCAAGGCCAGTGGCAGACCTTGCCAAATCTTATGCCTATCAACCCGGTGCATGCCGCGCTCCTGCACAACGGGAAGGTATTGATTGTTTCTGGATCCGGCAACCTGCCGACGAATACGAACCTGCAGGCAGCCATTTTCGATCCAGCGACAGGGACAATTACGACGCAGCCGGTAGCCTGGGATATGTTCTGCAACGGAATGGTGGTTCTGGCGGATGGCCGGGCCTTCGTGAACGGGGGCACACTCCAATACGATCCGTTCCATGGACAATTGCAAAGCGCGGTTTATGATCCTGCAACCGGACAATTCACGAACGTTCAGAATATGTCTCACGGCCGTTGGTATCCCACGGTCACGAGCCTTAGCAACGGGTCGATTATGACGTTTTCTGGATTGGACGAAAACGGAAACACGAATTCCACGGTCGAGATCTATACGGTTGGCTCAGGTTGGAGCACGGCGTTCGGCTCCCCCTTCACGCCACCCTTGTATCCTCGCATGCATCTCCTTCCCAGCGGCAAAGTGTTCTATTCCGGTTCGACGACAAGCTCCCGCTATTTCGATCCTTCCGCGCACACTTGGTCCGGTGTTGTTGCCACCACCAATTACAGCGGCACACGTACCTACGGAACTTCCGTGCTGCTTCCGCTGACTCCGGCGAATAACTACAAGCCTGTGGTCATGATTATGGGCGGCGGGAATCCCGCGACGAACACTACGGAGCTCATTGACCTGTCGGCATCAACGCCCAAGTGGGTTTACGGGCCGAACATGTCGCAACCGCGCATCGAGATGAACGCGACGATTCTGCCGAACGGAAAGGTGATCGCCCTGGGCGGCTCTCTTAACGACGAAGACACGACGACCGCGAGTCTAAACGCAGACTTGTACGACCCGGTGTCGAACACATTTAGCTCAGCTGGACAGAACGCGTTTGCGCGGCTGTATCACTCGAATTCACTTTTGCTGCCCGACGCGACGGTGTTGTTTATCGGCGGAAACCCAGCACGCGGGACCTACGAGCAACACATCGAGATTTACAGTCCGGCTTATCTGTTCAACGCGGATGGTTCGGCTGCCACGCGACCTTCCATCACCGGAGTGCCCTCAACGGGTATTGGCTACGGTTCTGCTTTTCAAGTGCAGACGCCCGACGCCGCAAACATTTCTTCCGTGGTGCTGATGCGCGCGGGAGCACCGACGCATGCGTTTGACATGGAACAGCGCCTCGTGGGGCTGTCTTTCACGGCCGGAAGCGGCGTGCTCAACGTCACGGCTCCCCCCAACGGAAACATCGCCCCTCAGGGATATTACATGCTGTTCCTCTTGAATAGCTCCGGTGTGCCTTCGTTGGCGCAATTTGTTCAGTTGGTCCCCGCCCCGGCGGATGTGCCTCCCACGGGAGTCATTTCGAGTCCTTCGGGCAATGTGACCATTACCGCAGGACAATCGGTGTTTTTCGATGGCTCGGCCAGCAGTGATCCCGACGGAACTATCTCCGCATATTCGTGGACTTTCCCCGGCGGCAATCCCAGCACAAGTTCGCTTGCGACGCCGGGTAATGTCACTTACCCCTCAGCAGGATCCTTTACTGCAACGCTCACGGTCACCGACAACGCCAATTTGACTGACCCCAATCCCCCGACGCGCACGGTTACTGTGAATCCGGTGCCGGACTATTCCATTTCTGCGTCTCCCTCGTCGCAATCGGCAACACAGGGTGGCAATACGGGGTACACGGTGTCTGTCAATGCGTTGAATGGTTTCACAGACACGGTTAACTTCTCTGTAAGCGGCTTACCTTCCGGTGCTTCTGCTGCGTTCGTTCCGACTTCGGTTGCAGGATCAGGTTCTTCGACGCTGACCGTTACAGCGGCAGCCAGCACGCCGGTTGGCACTTACACGCTAAGCATTACGGGAGCAACAGCGACACTAAGTCATTTCGTGAGCGTGACGCTGATTGTGAATTCAGCGGGAGACTTTTCGCTCTCGGCTTCGCCGACAACGCTGCAAGTCTCGCGAGGCGGGACCGGTTCGGATACCGTCGCGGTTTCGGCGCTCTCGGGCTTTACCGGCACAGTTTCTCTCAGCGTTAGTGGCTTGCCGGCCCGCACTTCGGCGTCATGGAATCCCTCCACAGTGACGGGCTCCGGTTCTTCGGTTTTGACCATTCGCGCGAACAAGCCCGCGCGGTCCGGTACTTACAATCTGACGATTACAGGTACGTACGGTAACCTCGTCCATTCGATACCACTCACGCTGGTTGTGCAGTAAGCTTCGTCTCCAATGACTTTTCGACGGTGCGGGGCGGTTCCCTTCTCGAGCATCCCCGCAAAGATCCAAAACTATTCGTGCGCCACGAAACTCCTGCACGAAAGAGGAAGGAATCATGCGCATTCATCGAAGGGAGTTGTTGCGGCAGGTTGGAACGGCCGCGGTCGCGACGGCGTTGTTTCCGACGGTCCTGGAATCATCTTCGGCCACAGAGGATGCGCAGCTGGTCCGGTTGAATCGAAATGAAAGCGCTTATGGCCCTTCCGAGAGAGCAAAAGCTGCATTCGAGCAAGCCGTCAACGAGGTGCACCGTTATCCCGGAGAGGAAGTCGAAAATCTTCGCTCGGAACTGGCGGCAGCGCACGGCGTTAAGCCGGAAAACATTACTTTAGGCTGCGGCTCGACCGAGATTATGCGCATGGCCTCAGAAGCATGTCTCGGCCCCGGCAAAACTCTTGTTGCGGCCTCGCCAACGTTCGATTTCCTTGTCAACGCAGCGCGGCTGGTTGGTGCAGAAGTGCGTACCGCACCACTCACGCGCGATTATGCGCATGACCTCGACGTCATGCTGGCAAGAACCGACGGCACGACTGGCCTGATCTATATCTGCAATCCCAACAATCCCACGGGCACGCTCACGCCAAAGTCAGATATGGAAACTTTTCTGAGAAAAGTGCCGTCTGGAGTTACGGTCCTGGTGGATGAAGCCTATCACGACTACGTGGCGCCTTCGAGCGCGTACGCTTCGTGGGCCGCCCGCGCGGCGGCCCATTCCCAACTGATTGTCACGCGAACGTTTTCCAAGATCCACGGCCTTGCAGGGCTTCGCGTAGGTTACGCCCTATCTTCCGCGGAAACCGCCAAAAAGCTGGCTGCGCGCCGTCTCCCCATGGATGTAAGCGTCGCTGGCGCGCGGGCAGCGCTCGCCGCGCTCACCGACATGGCTTACACGAAGAAAATCGCTACGATCAACGCAAACGATCGTCAGGAGTTTTTCAACCAGGTGAACGCCCGCATGCTACGCTGCCTGGATTCGCAAACGAATTTTGTGTTGATGAGAACTGGCTCATCCGGCAAGGAAGCCGCAGAGATGCTTCGCAGCAAGGGCATACTGGTCAGTGCCGGTTACTCCTCTTTTGAAAAACATATTCGCGTGTCGCTTGGCCTTCCTGAGAACATGGAAGCTTTCTGGCGGGCCTGGGATGTCTTGATGCCACATCACCCCATGTAATGCGGCGACGTGGCACACGGTACTTTGAAGAGTGTTTTCGGAGCGTGGGAAGTTGTCGACTGGAAAGTGTGCTTTAGCCTATCATTAGCGCCGCCGGAGCATGCCGTCGGCAGGCCCTGAAGGGGTTCAGGGCCGTCCTTGAAGCAGTAAGCCTTAACGGCTCGAGACGGAGACAGAACTCATGGAAGAACAACTCAGCCTGGATTTTTTGCGCGTGGTGGAAAACGCGGCGATTGCGGCGGCACGCACGATGGGATTCGGCGACCGTCACAAAGCGGATGAAGTGGCGGTTGAGGCCATGCGTAAAACGATGGACTCGGTGGAGATGGACGGAACGATCGTGATCGGCGAAGGCGAACGCGACGAAGCGCCGATGCTGTACATCGGCGAAAAAGTCGGCTTGGCAACTCACGCGCCGAAAGCGCTGTTTCCGCAAGTGGACATCGCGGTGGATCCTCTGGAAGGTACGAACCTGTGCGCAACGGGCGCACCGAATGCCATCGCCGTGCTCGCGGCAAGTGAACGCGGAGGATTGCTGCACGCGCCGGATATCTACATGGAAAAAATCGTTGTGGGGCCGGCGTGCAAGGGCGCGATCGATCTGGACGCGCCGGTGGCCGACAACTTGAAGTCCATCGCGAAGCGGCTGGAACGCGACGTGGAGGATTTGGTGGTGGTAGTGCTCGACCGCGTGCGGCACGAGAAATTGATTGATGATATTCGCGCGGCGGGAGCGCGCATCCGCCTGATTGGCGACGGCGATTTGTCGGCGGGCATTTCCGCAGCAGTGGTGGGCACGGGCGTGCACGCGGTGATGGGGACGGGCGGCGCGCCGGAAGGCGTGTTAACCGCCGCGGCGCTGCGCTGCCTGAACGGGCAAATCCTGGCGCGGCTGGTGATCGGCAAACCGGAGGATGTGGAACGGTTAGGGAAAATGGGAGTGAAGGATCCGAAGCGCATTTACGATACCGAAGACCTGGCGCCGGGAAGAAAGATGGTGTTCTCATGCACGGGCGTGACGGACGGGAATTTGCTGAAGGGCGTGCGATTCTTCGGCGAAGGTGTACGCACAAGTTCGATGATTTTGACTCTCGACGACCGGCAAGTGCGGTTCATTGATTCGGTACACCTGGAGAAGCGGCCGGATATCAAGGTGAGGTTTAACTGAAAAGAAGCCGACAGCGCACAGTTGAAGAAGGAAAGGACTTAACGCAAAGAACACGGATGGCAGAGACACAAAGGGCTCATAGCAACAACTGTGCTGAACAAATTGTTCGTCGACCCCTGCGAAGAGAGACCAACTACAAAACTAGCGTTGGTCACTGGTGACCGCGAGGAAGACGCTGTCATCTACAGCCACGGAACGCGTGAAAAGCGTCGAAGTTTTCGCACCCGTCATAGCCACATGCTTGGCCTTGCCACTTAGAGCGGGGCCGGCAGG
>JAWOLO010000180.1:0-10247 GCA_033853375.1 Terriglobia bacterium | reverse complement strand
GAGGGATCCTGCTTGATCGCAGCCAGTTGCTTGTAGCCTTCGTCTTTTGCCTTGCGCAAATAGATCAAGCAGCGCTCGAGATTGCCCGCCTCCGCGTAAGATTTGGCCAGCAGAAAATAAAACTTCCCACGATCCCCTACGGTGCGATCCTGCAGGATAGAACCGGTCCTCGAACTATTGTGTTCGAACAGTTGTGGGTCCAGCGCCAGCGCCTGCCGGAAGGAAGCGATGGCCTGCTCGTATTTCTTGTCTTCAAAATAAGCATAGGCCAGGTTGCTGTACAAGATGGGCATGTCATTCCGGATGGCGATCGCCTTCTGATACGCCTTGACAGCTTTTCCGTACTTTTTCCGCTGATAGTAAATCGTTCCAATATTGTTTTGCGCGTCTGCGTAAGTGGGATCAACCTTGACTGCCCGCTCGTAATACTTCAGTGCGGGTCCTAGCGCCGCTTGCTGGTGCAAAGAGATTCCCAGTTTATTGAAGTAGACCGCGTTCTTCGGATCTTGTTCTGTAAGCCGCTTGTAAAGCTGCGACGCTTCGCGGTATTCCTTCCGCGCCATATACAGGTCGGCCATCTGCTCGTCGGTAAGGTCTGGGCGAACCACGATTGGAGAGGTCTGCGCAGGGGATTGCGGCTGCGCCTGCGGCACGTGCGGCGCCACCTGACCGTTACCAGGGCCATCTACGAGGGATTGAGACTGTGCTGCGGCGGGGACGAGACTGAAAAGGAGAACTGCTGCAGGAAACGCCATTACGGTGCGGGTCATGGCGAATCTCCCTTCTCCGGCTTGGGTTTGGCCTTGTCGGGTTCTTTCTTCTTACCTCCAAAGATACCAAATATTTTCTGCAAAGGGTTCTTTTTCTTGTCGCCGTTCTCAGCAGTCGGATCTGTAGGCTGCCCCTGCCCCGGTTGCCCTGTCGCATCCGGAGGCCGGTTGGGGTCGGACTTCATTACGACTTGCCCGTTCGTGTCCGCTTGCGGCTTGGGTTGCCCGCCAAAAATTTGCGAAAGCACTGAGCCCGTCGAAGTGATCGTGCCGTGCCCTCCATGGAGTTCGCAGAAATCCGTTGGAGCCGAGCCGGCGACGTAAACTTCCTCGCGCGTCGTCGGACAGTTTGGGGTTGCCAGTTGCAGAGACTCCGGGTCGATCACCACGGACTGCACACCGTCCGGCATGGTGAAATCCTTCACGTCCCGATAGGGGGACATGGATGTGGCCTTGGTCATGAAGTCGGCCCAAATTGGCGCGTCCGCCACGCCTCCGGTTAAACCCAGGTCCCGATTGTCGTCAAACCCAATCCAGACAACACATAGCAGATTAGACGTGAAACCCGCGAACCAGCCGTCTCGCGAAGTTCCTGTTTTTCCTGCGGCCGGCAAGGTGAATCCGCGCGCGCGCACGGCTGCACCGGTGCCGCGGTTCAGCACGTCCTTCATGACACTGTCCACAAGAAACGCCACGCGTGTGTCCAAAACGGCGTGCGTTTGCGGCGTGAATTTCTCGATGACCTCGCCGTCAGACTTCACCACGCTGCGTATGAATTGGGGCTCGGAACGCGTCCCCATGGTTGCAAACGCCGTGTAACCCGCGGCCACGTCCACCGGCGTCATCTCGTAGGCGCCAAGTGCGACTGCAGGAGTCGGCTGAATGTTTGTCCCCAATCCCATTTGCCGCGCGATTTGCACGACGCGGCCGTAGCCGATGAGCTCCGCCACTTTAACCGTGGCCACGTTTAGCGAGTTCGTCAGCGCGTCACGCACCGTCACGTGACCCATGAATTTCTCACCGTAATTGTTGGGCGTGTATTCCTTGCCGTCGAATTCAAATGTTGTGGGCTCGTCGTCGACCGTGGTGGCGGGCGTAATGATCGGCTGCACACCGTCCACCGCATTGTCGAACGCCGCCGCATAAACAAACGGCTTGAAAACCGATCCTGGCTGGCGGTGCGCCAGTGCGTGATTGAGCTGGCTTTGCCCGTAATCCCTTCCGCCCAAGAGAGCCTTAATCTCTCCATTCCGTGGATCGAGCGCAACCAGCGCCACCTGCGCCTCGGGGACAGGTTCATTACTCCCCTTCTTCGCCAGCTCCTTTTTCCATTTGTCGTATCTCTTCGCCAGCAGCGTGTCCACGTTCTTCATTCCTGCGTCGACGGCCTGAACCGCATCGCGCTCCAGCGCTGGATCCAGCGTTGTGTACACGCGGAAGTTCTCACTCAACAGCTGGTTTTCCGAGTATTTGTCCAGAAGGTGGTCCTTCACCATATCGACGAAATACGGCGCTTCTCTTCCGGAAGTCGCGGCATGGATTATCTTCAGCGGTGCTTTCTTTGCTTCTTCCAAGTCCTCCGCAGTGATGTATTTGTTCTCCAGCATTTGCGTCAGCACGCGATCGCGCGCTTGCACGCCACGCTCCGGATGGCGGTCCGCCGAAGAATAGTAGTTGGGCGCGCGAATGATTCCCGCGAGATAGGCGCATTCCGGAATCGTCAACTCCTGCATATCTTTCCCGAAGTAGGCCACGCTGGCTTCCGAAAACCCGCGAATCCCGAAGCTGCCACGATTGCCCAGATACACTTCGTTCGCATACATCTCAAAGATTCGCTGCTTGCTGAAGCGCTGCTCCAGCTCGAGAGAAATCAGGGCTTCGGCCAGTTTTCGCCGCCAGTTGCGGTCCGTGGAAAGAAAGAAGGTTCGCGCCACTTGCATCGTGATGGTGCTCGCGCCCTGATAATGCTGGCTGGTGTGCCGGATGTCCGCCCAAGCGGCGCCGACAATGCGGATGAAATCAAACCCGCCATGCTCGAAAAAGCGCTTGTCCTCTGCCGAAAGAATAGCGTCCACCAGCATGACCGGCAGGTCTTCGTAACGCACCACCCGGCGCTTTTCGCGCGCGCTGTCGAAAAGGTTGGTGATCAGCTCGGGTTCGATTTCGGCCGTGTCCATTTCCGGCCCGCCTTCGAGCGGCCGGATGCTTCGAATGCTCTTCCCCCGGAATTGCACCGCCAGCGCATTCTTCCCACCAAAATAGGACAGCTTCGATGGCCGGATGTCCACCGTATTGCCTTGCACGGTGAATTGCCCTAGCGCGTTGGGATCGGCTTCCGGCCGGTAACCAACGCGCGTCAAATAATCTGTCAGGTCGTCGGGGCCCCATGCTTCCGCCGCGGAAATGTGCTCGGGCGCGGAGAAAATCTGTGTGGTGTTCTGCAAGATGTTGCCAGACAGACGCGCATCAATCATGCGCGAATACTTCATGTAGTAGTAAGTGAAGATTCCGCCTGCGATGACGAAAATTCCGAAGAAAATTCCAAGAATCGTCAGGCCAATAGTGGAAGTAAAAAACCCTCGTTGGACCCGGATTTGCAAAACGTATCTCCCCTGGGCTGGAACTCTATTGTCTCGCAACACCGCCTGCTAGGAAAGACGGGGCTACACGCCGCGGGGTTGCCAGTCGGGCAACCCAAAATACCATGCTGGGCATTCTGACTGCCTGCGACTTCAGAAGAGCGCTTTATCCTCGCTGTTCGGAGAAAAATGCAGATCCGTGTGGTACATCAACACATCCACCGGCACGCTATAATCTAGTGAAATCTTCACTATGGAGTTGTTAGCTACAATTTTGATGTCTTCGCGCTTCGCGGGAATGTCCAGGTCCTGGACAACCTTGTAAATATTGTCCCGAATCTGGTCCTCGCTGTAGCGGTTTACCAGGGCAAAGCGCGCCTGCTCCTGCATTTTGTCGGAGAGCTGATACTCGTTCACGTATGCCGGTACGATCTTGATCGCGGCATAGATTGCCAGCACCACCACGACAAGAATAAGGATGCCCTTCAGCCTACCTTCGCCGCGTTCGAATTGGCGCTGCTGAGGCCTGCGCCTCCCGCGGATGCCATCCGTATACACTCGAATCCTCTCTCTGGCCGTTTTCGCCGTACTCGCCTCCGTCGCAGAAGGCCAGCTTGTTATTTCCCCTGTAAATTCAACCTAGCACCGCGTAGCAAGCGTGTCGAGGAAATGGACAGCGGCATGTTTCGGGAAAGGAACGGGTGGCAGTAGGACAGACTTTAGTCTGTCTTCTTTTATTGCGGGGGAATTGCGAAAGGCGACAGACTGAAGTCTGTCCTACTAGTAGGCGCGGGCGAAAATGGCGCGGCTTTTCGCAGGTTGGCTGCAATAGACGCACTTGCCGCTTGCGCCGTCCTGCTCCAAAGGAATGCAGCGCATCGTCGCGCGCGTTTCTTCCTTAATTTTCGCTTCGCACTCGCCGCTTCCGCACCAAAACGAATATGCAAAACCATCTTCAACGGCTTTTTTTAGCTCGTCATAGTTTTTCGCGTCTTGCGTATGGCTCTTGCGGAACGCCAGAGCCTTGTCGTGCAGCGATTGCTGGATTTCTACGAGCAACTTTTGAATGGTGGTCGGGAGATCCGCCAGGGACGCGCTGATTTTGCCCTCTTTACCCGGTCTATCTCGCCGCGCCAGAACCGCGGATTGTTTTGCCACGTCTTTGGGCCCCAATTCCACGCGCAAGGGTACGCCGCGCATCTCCCAATCGTTGAACTTCCAGCCGGGGCTTTGCCCTTCGCGCTCGTCGAGCGTCACTCGAATATCAGCTTTTACCAGTTCCGACTTTAATTTGCGCGCCGTTTCGAAAACCGTTTTCTTTTCTTCGTCCGTCTTGGAAATGGGGACAATCACCACCTGGTACGGCGCCAGCTTCGGAGGCATCACCAGTCCCTGATCGTCGCCGTGCACCATGATGATCGCGCCGACCACGCGCGTCGAAAGCCCCCACGAGGTTGTCCAGCAAAACTGTAACTGCCCATTCTGGTCGAGGTACTTTACGTCAAAGGCCTGCGAGAAATTTTGTCCCAGAAAATGCGAAGTGCCCGACTGCAGGGCTTTGCCGTCGCCCATCATCGCTTCGATCGAATACGTCACATCCGCGCCCGCAAATTTTTCCGCGTCCGACTTTTTCCCAGGAATCACGGGAATCGCCGCATCCGTAATCGCGAAATCCGCGTACGCGTTCAGCATCTGAATCGTTTCCGCTTCGGCTTCTTCGCGCGTCGCATGCGCCGTGTGGCCTTCCTGCCAGTAAAACTCCAGCGTGCGCAGAAACAGTTTCGTGCGCAATTCCCAGCGCACTACGCTATTCCACTGATTCATCAGCACCGGCAAATCGCGGTAGGACTGAATCCATTTCGACCACATATGCCCAATGATTGTTTCGGAAGTAGGACGAATCACCAAAGGCTCGTTCAGCTCTTCCCCGCCGCCAATCGTCACCACCGCCAATTCCGGCGAAAACCCCTCGACGTGATGCTTCTCCTTCTCAATAAAGCTGCGGGGAATCAGCAGTGGAAACGCCACATTCTGATGGCCGGTTGCTTTGAACCGCCGGTCTAGCGCCTGCTGCATGTTTTCCCACAGCGCCCAGCCGTACGGCCGCACAATCATGCAGCCGCGCACCGGCGCGTAGTCCGCCAGTTGCGCTTTCAGCACCAGCTGGTTGTACCACTCGGAAAAATCCTGTGCGCGTGTGGGGAGCTTTTCGTCAGCCATGAAAAACTTCGTCCGGTCCTGTCAGTCGCAATTTGTCCTGCAACGTAAACTTTAGAGCGTATCGGACGCCCCGAAGTGTGTCAACGCAAGCATAAGAACCAAGCTGAAGCTTCCGGGATAAAACAACCGGGACGAAACGGCACAGCGAGATCTTGAAATTTTCTCTTCTGTTAGCAACTTGCTCGCAGCCTCGCGCATCCGATTGCTTGCACGGTGCACAAGACCAATCCCACACCGGAGGCGAACGAATGCCCTCATGCTCCAGTCCATGTTCCAGACCATTTCGTTCCCTGATGCCGCTACTTCTCAAGTTGTTCGTTCTCTTCGGGGCCGTCTTGTGTGTTGCCGCCACGTCCAAAGCGCAAGACAAGGTCGAACTCTTCGGCGGCTACTCGTACCTCCATGCCTCAATCGAAGAAGGCCAATTCGGACCGCTTGGCCCCTCTCAGCCCTGTCCGCCTAACTGCGGTAATCCACCGCACGTCGCACAAAACACCAATCTAAACGGCTGGGAGTTCGCCGCACAATACAAGTTCTTGCCTTTCTTTGGCGGTGTCGTGGATTTCAACGGCACGTACGGCAAACTGAACGGCGCCGGCACGCGCGAGCACACTTACCTCCTCGGTCCGCAAATCTCGCTCCCCACAAGATTCTCGCCTTTCATACACGCTTTGGTTGGTTTCGCCCGGGAATCGCAAGATCCTCTCTCGGTCGCGATCCCGGTGACGCCTTCCGGCAACGGCGGTTTCTTCAGCCTCGGCTCAAGTACTTCGTGGGCCAGCGCCCTCGGCGGCGGCCTTGACTGGGACGTCGCTCCGTTTGTGGCCGTTCGCGTCCTTCAAATCGATAGCGTCCACACGCATCTGCACGGCGCGTCGCAAAATCAGCCTCGCGTCGCCGCCGGAGTCGTCTTCCACTTCTAATCCTCCGGCTTGCGGCAAACCTAAAGCCGCATTACTATCGCTCTCGCTCCGAATGCACTTTTCAGAGCGAAGTTCCACCCAGCGATTTTCTCTGAGGGAGACTCCATAACATGAAACGCCTTTCACTCTTTTGCTTGCTCGTTCTCCTCGCGCTGTTCGCTGCGCCCTTCACCCGCGCGCAAGACTGGGCCAAGGCCGCGCTCGCAAAATCGCCGCGCCACGGCGAATGGGTCACCGTGAAGCATGGCGACCGCGCCGTCGAAACCTTTGTGGTTTATCCCGAATCGAAAAGCAAAACGCCCGTGGTTTTGGTCATCCACGAAATATTTGGTATGTCCGATTGGGTGCAAGATCTCTCTGACCAAGTCGCCGCGGCGGGCTACATCGCGGTCGCTCCCGACCTGCTCTCCGGCATGGGTCCAAATGGAGGGCGCACCAATTCCTTCGAGGAATCCGCGGTCCGCGAAGCCATAAGTAAACTCAGCCCGGATCAGATTACCGCGGACCTGAACGCCGTGGCGGACTACGCGCTGAAGCTCCCCGCCTCGAACGGCAAGCTGTTTGTCGCCGGCTTCTGCTGGGGCGGCGGCCAGTCGTTCCGCTTCGCCACCGATCGCGCCGATCTTGCTGCCGCGTTCGTGTTTTACGGTGGCCCGCCGGACAAGGACGCCATGGCGCGCATCAAGGCGCCCGTGTTTGGCTTCTATGCAGGCAACGACGCGCGCATCGACGCCACGATTCCTGACACGATTACCGCAATGAAAGCCGCCGGCAAAACGTTCGAGCCCGTTACCTACGAAGGAGCAGGTCACGGCTTTATGCGCGCGGGCGAAGCTCCCGACGCCTCCGACGCCAACAAAAAGGCTCGCACCGACGCCTGGGCACGCTGGAAATCCCTGCTGAGTAAATAGGGAAGAACCTCCAGTAGTAAACAATTCTGGCGGAGAGACTACTAGCAGTCGCAGTTACTGAGGCAGGCCCATGCGCCTCAGGAATTCGCCGAAGCGCGCGTCGTTTCGGATGGGGTCGAGCCGGGGATCCACCCCGACAGAAGGCAGTCAATCCGAGCGCGCGAGAAAGGCTCTGTCCAGCCAGGCGAAGGCTTGTTCCTTCTCGCCCAAGGCGGAATAGAGGCAGGCGACGTTAAATCCACAGAGGTAGCGCTTCTGCGCTTGGGCCTCCACTTCGTTGATCAGTCCGCGAGCTTTGTCTTTCCTGCCGGCAAGAGCGTAGGCCGCCGCGATCTGGGACAAAAGCACAGGGTTTTGCGTGGATTTTATCGCGCGGTCGGCGGCGGCAAGGGCTTGTTCGGGCTGGCCAAGTTCTGCATAGGAAAGCGCCAGGATGTGGTCGTCGTGCGGAACCCTATGAGTGGCCTCGATCGCTTCGTTGTAGCGCTTGGAAAGGAACAAGAACCAAGCCAGGTCGCCGTGGGAAAGAGGCAAAAGCGGATCCAGAGCATAAGCTCGATGAAACTCTTGAAGACCCTCCTCGGTTTGGCGGCGCACAAAGAGAAGAAATTCTCCGTAGCCGGCGTGCGCGCGAGGCAAGCTCGGATTCAACTCAAGCGCTCTGCGGAACTCGCGCTCCGTGCGCTCCCAGTCCCAATCAAAGGAAAACGCAACGTAACCGAGCGAAGCATGGGCTTCGGCGAGCGCGTCATCAAGCTCGATGGCTTTGGCAGCAGCCGCCTTGGCCTTGGGCATCACTTCGAGCGGGGCTTTATAATCCGTGCTCAAATCGTAGTAGGCGTCGGCCAAACCCGAATAAGCCAGGGCATTATTCGGATCGTAAGAGAGAGACTGCTTGAAATAGGCAATCGCTTTTTCAAGGGATTGGGATTTCAGGGCTTCCGTGGGCTCCGCTGTCATGCCATGCAGCTCGTAGAGCCCCCGGAGATACGCTTCATTAGCCGAAGGATCGATCTGGCGCGCGTGCGACAGGTTGGATTGCTCCTGCGGAGTGAGAGTGATCCTCACTTCTGTGGCGATGTCCTTTGCAACTTCGTCCTGTAACGTGAGAACGTCGCGCAAATCTCGTTCGTAGGTGTCAGCCCAGAGGTGGCGATCTCTGGGCGCTTCGATCAACTGAGCCGTGATGCGCACCTGGTTGCCGGAACGCATCACTGTCCCTTCCACGACCGCATCTACGTTGAGCTCCCGGGCAATTTGCGGCATAGGCTTGCGATTGCCTTTGTACTGCATGATGGAGTTGCGTGAGATCACGCGCAGCGCGTGAATTTTGGCTAGGTCCGTGATGAGCGCGTCAGTCATTCCGTCGGCAAAATATTCCTGCTCCGGATCGTGTGAAAGGTTTTCCAGGGGAAGAACGGCAATGGATTCAATATGCGCCGAAGGCACTCTGCGCAGGATGCGGTCGCGAAATCTCCAGGCTGTAAGCCCTGCCACAGCCACCACGAGAAAAACAATGCCGATTGCCGCTGTCGGGAGCGGCCGCCTCCAGGCCGCGAGCCACACGGGCAGTTCTTTAGCCGATCGCTTGAGAGTGACCTCGGTAGACTCCTCGAAGCGTTTCAGGTGCTCATGGCCGTTGCGCCACCAAATGTCAATTTCAGCCCGATATGCATAAATGCCCGCTTTCTTCTTGTGAGGATGCCGGTGGACGGGAAGGCCCTCTTGTTCCCAACGCCGGACGGTTCGCTCGCTGCACCTTAGGTAGGCGGCAATTTCTTTCCAGGAGTCGAGCCGGTCAGGGGAGGAACGCTCGGAAGGGGTATCCCGTAAGTCGGTCGTATTGCTGGGCATAAAGCAACTCGTGGGGGGACACGAGCTTCTATCGGCGGATTGTAGCTCAGGCCGAGGGGCTTGGCAATTGTGCTATTGGAACGGTCAAATGCGGTCATTTGGGAGATGGCCGCACCTGTCTCTTGCGGGATGCCGTAATTCCCACTAGGTTCGGCACAAATCTAGGACGATTCCACAGTGGTTGCGCAACGCTAAGGAAAGATTCGTCCTCTGGAGGACTCCGATGCTAAGAAATATGCCTAAATTCATTTTCGCTTTGCTTGCCGGGCTGCTGCTGTTCAGCACAAGAGCGGCGGCTCAGTCGTTTAATATCACTTCGATTGATGTCCCTTGTGCCGCCTGCCCCGGCGGGATAGCGCGCCGAACCGCCCTCGGCGGAATCAATCCCGCGGGAGATATCGTCGGGACCTATACGGATGCTGTGGGCAAGCAACATGGATTCCTGTTGAGCCGCGGGCAATTCACCACGATTGATGTTCCGGGTGAGCTGGTCGGTTCGACCGGTACGCTGCCCAGCATCGCTAGGGGAATAGGCCCTTCGGGAGATATTGTTGGGCAGTTCACAGCTCCTTACAACCCTCCCACAAGCACGAGCGTTGGCTTCGATTCTCCCGCCTACTGCTCAGCAGCTGGTTCGACCGCCTGCATCAAGGGGTTTCTCTTTAGCCGCGGTAAGTTTTCGGTGGTGTTGTTCCCAGGCCATCCTGGGGCGATACCAGGGCGCATCTTGCCGGACGGCAGCATGTACGGTTGCCTGCATGATTTCGACACCATGGGTTCGATGTTTTCTGCTGCGTGGACCCGCTTCGGCGACACGAGCATTGCCGCCGGAGGCGGAGCGCTGTCCGATCCAACCCAGTCCTTTCCCAACTCCATGCATGGCGGTGCGACTCCCGATGGAAGCATTGTGACGGGGTTTTACGTGGATATGGCGGCGATGCCGAATCACCAGCACGGATATTTTCTGCGAAACGGAGTCCTCGAAACCTA
>JAWOLO010000179.1:0-17903 GCA_033853375.1 Terriglobia bacterium | reverse complement strand
CTCCGCTCAACGGCTGGTACACGAAGTGAAACGCATCCGCGTTCCCGTAAATCTGCGCCCCTGCGCCGCTCACCGTGAACACGTTGTTTGCATAACTGGAACCACCAGCCATGCCCACCGAACCAATATCCCCATCCGCCCAGACCGAGGGAAGGGTGGAAACAAACTGAATGGTGAGGGAAATTGTGGTCGTCTTTGCCAGACTGCCAGAAGTACCCGTGACGGTCACTGTGAATGTTCCAGTGGTTGCCGTGCCGCTTGCAGCCAGCGTCAGCGTGCTTGAGCCGCTCGTGCTGGTGGGGTTGAACGAAGCAGTCACGCCATTGGGCAGGCCGGAGGCGGACAAACTCACGTTGCCAGTAAAACCGTTTTGCGGCGTGACCGTGATGGTGCTCGTGCCGCTGGCTCCTTGCGGGATAGTCAAAGTGTTTGGCGTAGCGGCAAGCGCGTAGGTCGGCGGAGCGTTTACTGTGAGGGTGATCGTCGTGGAGCTAGACAAGTTGCCGGACGAACCTGTGACGGTCAGGGTTGCTGTTCCCGTCGCAGCGGAGGCGCTGGCGGCGAGGGTCAAAGTGGTCGTGCTTGTTGTGCTGGTGGGGTTGAACGAAGCGGTCACGCCACTGGGCAGGCCCGAAGCGGCCAAGCTGACGTTGGCGTTGAAACCGTTTTGAGAAGCGACCGTGACGGTACTCGTGCCGCTGGAGCCTTGCAAGATGGTCAGACTATTTGGCGATGCGGAAAGCGTGTAGTTGCCCTGCGGATTCACAGTCAAAGAAACGGTCGTGGAGTTCGTCAGGCTACTTGACGTACCCGTGACCGTGATAGTAACAGCGCCGACCGCTGCGGTGCTGCTCACAGAAAGAGTCAAGATGCTAGTGCCGGTAGCGGGATTCGTGCCGAAGACGGCACTGACTCCGTTCGGAAGGTTAGAGGCGGCTAGGGTCACATTGCCGCTGAATCCATTCAGCGGGCTAATTGCGATGGTGGTTGAGCCAGACGTGCCTTGAACGAGCGTCAAACTGGTGGGAAATGCCGAAAGCGTGAAACCAGGTTGTGAGGACGAGGGCCAGTTGTTGACTAGATTGGCCGCGTTAACGGTGCCGATGCCGGTGGCGAAATCCCATCCTGTGGTCGTGCCATAGGCCGAAGCGAAGGATGTATTGGAAGTGGAAAGCACACCGACGGTGCCTCCGCCAAGGAAACAATTGGGGCCGGCACAATCAACGTCCATATCGCCTAAAGTCACGTCGTAGAAAATGCAGCTCGCGCTCACCGCATTGCCGCTGCTTGAGTTACAAGAACTGCTGCCGCCCGAGCCGTACTCGGCCGCCGCGAGTTGATAGTAGTTGGGAGCGGGATTGCCTTGCGGGCCTCCGGCCTTTTGGTTGATGAGCGCCTGGATGCCAGCCATGATGGGAGACGCAAAGGAAGTGCCGCCCGCGCCGGACCACGTGCTGGGATCGGATCCGCAGGTAGCGCCGCCGTTCTTTGTGTCCGACCAACAGAACACGTAAAAGTGACTCCACAAGCCATCGGCAGCAAAGAGCGAAACGTCCGGAGTGTCGCGAACACCGTCATTGGGATTGCCCAGGACTGACTGCCACGAGGGCTTTGGCCAGCCAGCGCATGTGCCGCTAACAACACCGGCGGTAGACGGAGTGCCTGTGGCGCATTGGCTTGGACCGCCGCCACCTGCCACGGTAGTCATGAGAAATGGGCCAAACAAAGGGTCGTTGCAGAGGCTTGTCGAGCCATACGTCGGGCTATATCCTTCGAAGGAGGAGAGCAGCGCGCCGGCACAAGAGTCATTCCACGGAATCTCAGGGACGTAAGAGAGAGCCGAGCCAAACACGGAGGTATTGCTGGAATTCCAGTATGTGGCATTGGTGCCTGAAAATGTGTCGCTGAAGTCGGTGCCCCCGACAGCCACGTTGTAGGGCGTCGAAGCGAACGCGTTGACACCGATGCCGTGAGTCGCTTCGGAAACGCTATTGTCGCAACCTGCCGCGCCGCTATCGCCCGCCGCAACGAAGACAGAGACGCCCTCGGCAACTGCTTGCTGATAGGTAGAGTTGTAGGAAGCATTGGCGGCTGCGCCGTTCTCCGTTTCACACTGGCCGTAACTGATGCTCATGATCGCAGGCGGCGGAGTGCTTGCGTTAATCAGGTTCTGCATGGCGATCAAGCCGCCGAAGGTCGTCGTCGTGTCCGCGCAAGCGGCCATTTCGATGGCGGCGCTGGGTGCGGAAGCGCTGGCCCATTCCGCGTCCAGAATGGCTTCGGCATCGTTTGGAGAGATGACGCCCGGCGCGCCGCAATTGTTGGAAGGTTGCGATGAAGGGGCCGGCGGATGGAGTTGCGTGAAGGTAGCGGCCGTGTAGCCAGAAAGTCCGAGCGTCGAGCGGAAGGTGGTCCAGTCCGCCGCGCTGAAGACATCGGTGTCTTCAATTAGAACTATGGTTTGCCCTTGGCCGGAAACACCTGAGTTAAACAGCGGAGTGAGGTTGTAGATGGTTGCGAGGTCCGCGGGCACGACCGCGTACGTAGTGCCGCCAAATTGATCAGGAAATGTGAATTGAGGACGAGGCTGGCGCAACCTGTGCATGGCATGAGGGCGAAAATCGTGCAGGGAAACAATGCCAGCAACTACGGGAGCAAGTGCGGCGGGAATGCGCGGGTCATTCATGTTGGCGACGTGCCTCTCGCCGTTGACCAGAAGGTGATGCATCTCGGCGCCGAAGGCCTTGCGCACCTGTGCGGCGGTACCGGAAAAATCGATGAGCATCCCGCTGGGATAAATAGCGTTGATATGAAAGCCGTGAGACTCGAGCCAGGCGGTGACCGTGTCAAGATCGGCCTTCGCGACACCGAAATGTTCACCAAACTCCTGTGCCGTAAGCCAACGATGGAAATTGGGTGAGCCCTGCTTGTGGAGTTCATCAATGAATTGCTGGAGAGCTTGTTCTTGTTCAGGAGAGCGCTTTAGTTGAAGGAGCATGTGCTCCATGGGGAAGTCGTCTGCCACGGCGCCGCGATCGTTTGGGAGCGTTGCCTCGGGGCGCGTGTTTCCTCGGAGCACGACACGATTCGTTTCATCAATACTTTGCGTAATTCGCGGGCGAGCCTGTGCGCCGGGTTGTATTTGGGCGCGGACAAACGGTGCAGCGACGAGAAAAGTGAGGATAACTCCGGCGAAGAATCCCAGCCTGCGAAACATGGGTCCCCTTCTTTACCTAAACTTAAGACTGCCCCAGACACATCCCGGAATGAGGGACAGCAACCAGCCACACACGGGCAGCGACTCTGCGGAGGGAATACTCGATGGCTGGGTCCTCATGCGTCGAGAACTCCTGTCGGGACATGCTTATCCCGGCAAGAAAAACCAACGAGAAAGGGCCTAAGAAAGTACGACTTTGATAGCCAAATAGATAGCGGAGTTGGGGTCAAAAATCAACGGCCAAAGGGACAGGTTTGGGCCAGCGGGCCACGGGATTAGTTAGAGCTTGCGGGACCCGCAGTTCCCTGTGAGGCAAGGCGGGACCCTGCAAACGCCGGCGCACAAAAATGTGCCATCAATTTTGCTTCTGCCTGTTTTTCCGGCTGAGGTCACAGAGCATGTCCGAATGAATGTTGAGACCGATGTTGGTCATGTTGTAGAGATGCTCGGTGGCAACAAGCCAGACGATTTCGCAGATTTGTCTCTCGGAATAATAGCGGCGCAGGCGAGAGAAGGTGTCCGGGTTCACCTGTTTGGTTTTTGTTAGCTCGGTCACATAGTCCAGTGCCGCGCGCTCGGCGTCATTAAAAAGAGGGCTCGTCCGATATTCTTCCAGAGCATCGAATTTGGCTTGATTCATCGACGCTCTGATGGTGAAGGCGCGGCCAATATCGATACAGAAAAGGCAGACGTTCGTGCGCGCCACCTGCTCGCGAATGAGCATCGCGGTCTCGGGCGCGAGCTGCAGCTTCTTGTCGAGCTGGCTGACTTTTGCATAAAACTGGCCGAAGGCAATTGGCAATCGCGCGGAATGCACCTTAAGAGGGGTAAGCACTTTGCCGAATTGCTTCCGTGTGAAGTAATACGCGAGCTTCATCATTAGCCCCTTGGGCTTTTCGATCGGGGGAAGGAATGTGTCCATTTGCAAGGCGTCTACTTTAGCGCTCTGCACAGTCATGCTTTCCATTGTCAGGCCTCCCTTGTTACTTGTTTGATTCCTGGCCCTGAGCCGGCGTTACGTCTGTTTTGGGCCGGCTCTTTGGCTATACGACGAACAAGAAAAGCGAAAATCGACCAGCGTTGAACATGTTTAAACATCGCCTCTTGATCGAGTCTATGCCCAGCCTTCTCTAGCCAGCATGGTGGCCTACATGGGAGAATTTCGGCTCCGACATGGACCGCACGAGAAACTTTCGCGCGTATTTCTTGCTAACAGTACTCGTCATCGGCGCACTGATCGCGCTGCTGCGCGAGCATCGGCCCTCGTTTCTGCGGCCTGACTTGCATTTGTGTGCATATGTCACCACTACGGATGGGGCTGTGACGGTGGTGGATTTGGTCAAGTTGAAAGCCGTGGCACACATTCCCGTGGGACCGGGGCTCTCCGGCATGCGCGAGCATCCGACGCGGCCAGAGATCCTGGGCGTCAGTTCGCAGGGAGGGTTCGTCTGGATTCTTGATGCGCGCGCCTACCAAGTGACGGCGCACATTCCCGTGGGACCGCTTCCCTACGCCCTGGATTTTTCCCCCGACGGAAACCGCATTTATACGACCACGTCGGGAAACGACACGGTGTTGGCCATAGACATCCGCTCGCGGACCATTGTGGCGCGTGGCCGTACGGGAAGAGAGCCCGTGCTGGCCCACGTGTCGCCGGACGGAAAAACCGTTTTGGTGGTGAATCGGCGCGACGGCACGCTGGGCATTCATGACACAGCAACGCTCGCTTTGCGCAGCACGATTACTGTGGTCCGGCAGCCGGACGACGTCGCAATTCTGCCGGACAATTCGCTCGCGTTTGTGATAAGCCGTGCTGAGCAGCAACTCTCCGTTGTGGACTTGCGGCGCAGCGTGCTGGTGGCGAATCTCGAGTTGGCAGGAAAGCCGACCGACATGCTGCTCAAGCCAGATGGAGGAGAACTCTACGTCATCTCGCCGGAAGCCCACGGACTACAGGCCATCAATACCTGGACGCATGAAGTAGGCGATACGATGATCCTTGGCTCGGCCCCAACGCGCGGAGTGCTTAGCGCTGACGGTAGCCTATTATACGTCTCGGACACGGCGGCAGACCGGGTCACGCCGGTGGACATCGCGAACCGGCGCATTATTCGGGAGCCGTTATCCGAAAAGCACCCGGAAAAAGGCTTCCCGGTTCCTGCGGGGGATGCGCCAGGCGCGCTGCGATTCGACCCTAATGAAACTTTGCTGCTGGTGGTAAGCCAAGGCTCGGGAGACTTGGCAGTAATTCGCGTGCGCACGAACTATCTTGTGACCATGGTTCCGGTCGGAGACCGGCCGCAGGATTTAGCGGTGAAGTTGTTTGGAAACAAATAGATGAAGAAACGAGCGCTACTCCGGGGGCCAGGCGAAGTTGTCCTCGCCGAGTTGAATGTCCAAGAAGCCTTCGGCCGGAAGAACGTCTACAGGCAATCCCCCATGCCAGAGTGCAACACCGAGCGTTAGTTTGCTCTGGCCCTTGAGGTCGAGTTGGTCGCGATGGATGGCCACTTCAAGGATGCGATCAAACGCAGCCACGGCCACGGATTCCAGATTTAGCAGGCAGACGCGGGCTTTTTCCACTGCAAATTCTTGAACGTGGCCACGCTGGAGTTTCACCACAATAACGAGCTCTTCCGCGCCGCTGACAGTAATTCGAAATTCTGGATCATCCAGCTCACTCATGGTTTCCGCGAATGTGTCGATGCGGATGCAGAAACGTTCCTCTTCAAAGCCGTAGCGCATCTCGTGAAGGTAAAAAACGCGGCCGTGCATGGAGCCGCCGCGGCGCTCCGGCGAATACAGACCGGCGCCAAGCCATTCGAAGTAAGAAGTTTCGCGGCCGTCCACTCTGACGCGCAAAAAACCGGAAGGAGCAAGCTGAAAAGCATGCTCCGGGCGGCGCTTAATAGGCTTGGCAAGCTCTTCAGGAGCGACCTGCCCAAGCGCAAGATAAATTTCAGTGAGATGCTTGCGGTAAAGGGCGTCGAACTCCGCGTCGTTCGCAGTGCTGTGCTCAGGACCGAACCACCAGCACCAGTCGCTGCCTTCGGCGGCGAGAAGCGACTCGTGCGCCTGCTTGAGAGCGGTTTCGGTTGGTGCGCCTGGCCTGTCCTTTTTATGCGCCTCCACGGCGCGCGCGTAGACGTCGCGGGCGTCCCACAGAAGTTCCCACGCCGTGACATCTTCGCTGTGACCAATCCAAACGTCGAAATTCGCGTTGATCCAGGAAGCCGGGAAAATCCCCGTCGTTGTCGGGATTTCTCCTGCCGCGGCGATGGCTTCGCTGGCGGTGAGAGCGCGAAAATCGGAATCCGATTCGATGCGGCGATAAAACTCGCGCAAAAATTCGCGGCCATTGCCAGGATAATATTCCCAAGCGTTTTCTCCATCGAGAAAAAGACAAACCGTCAGCGCGTGCTCACTTGGGACTTTTTCGCTGAGCAGCCGCAGGCGCAAGTGGAGATCAGCTGCTGCAGCCTTCCCTTCCATGCGGCTGTAAACGAATCCGATAAGGTCGGAAAGATGGTGATCGCGGAACAGCCCAATAATGGATCGAGCGCCGAGTTGCACGCGCCAGGGCTGGAAAAGGCGGTCGGCATTGGCAGGAATGCCGTTGGAATCGCGGAAGAAGCCAACGTTCAGCGTGCGGCCGAGCACCCCTTCATCAGTGCCGAACCACTGGAAACCTTCTTCGGCAGCGATGGAAAGCGCTTGATCGGAGACGGAACCCTCGGATGGCCAAAGCCCACCAGGTTTTGCGCCGAAGGTTTTCTCATGATATGCACGCGCAAGCTGTAAATGCTCGCGAGCGTCTTCGGGGCGACGAAAGGCACGGCGCGGCAGCGGTGTGGAAGGATTGGCGACGCGCGCAATGTCGGAGTCGCAGAGCAGCGGCAGGATAGGATGGTAAAAAGGTGTAGTGCTGATCTCAATTTGGCCGCGCGAGGCCGCATCGCGATACGTGGGCAGAACAAGGCGCAGCAGTTCCTGTTGTTTCTCCTTCAAGGCGGACTTGTCATTTTCCGTGTAGTCCTTGCCCTTGGAAGCAAGACGGCTGACGACTTCGTCCTTTTGAAACCAGGTTTCTTCCATCCAGGCGAGCTGAGAGAGCAGTTGAAGGTCGCGCCAATCCCGCGCGGTAAAAGCAACAATGGCTTGTGCGCCTCCGGCCGGGCGCGACCATTCGTAAAGCTCAACGAAGCGCGGCCACCGCGACATCAAGCGCTCGCGATTAAGCTGGAAGGCCCGCGAAAGAATCTCGGCTTTGTCCTCACGCGTAAGCTCCTCGGCGTTCTTAATGGCCAGCGAAAACCACGGCTCATGGAACCTGCCGCTGGCATATTCTTCAAGCTGAGCGCCAAGAGCGGGAACGATGTTGAACGTGGCATGAAATTTAGGAAATTCGCGGAGCATCTCGACCATGCCGTAGTAGTCCTTGAGGGCATGGAGCCGTGTCCAGGGGAGGACGTAGCGGCCGGTTTCCGGGTCGCGGTATTGCGGCTGATGCATGTGCCACAGCACAACCAAATGGATGCGGTTCATTCGGCGGGTGTCCCGAAGCGAAGCTCACGCAAATGGTTTCTAGCCGCAGGCATAGTCAGAACAAAGTATACAGGCAAGAAGAGCGTATCGCAGCGCCGTTCGCCGTTTCATAACACGTAAATGCTCCTCTGATTAGGTAGCGCGGAACTATCCAGGACTGACGGCGTGGTACACTGAACGGTCGCGTCATGCGCATTCTGGATCGTTATATCGTCCGCGAGGTTTCCCGCCACGCATTCCTCGGACTGGTCGTCTTCACATTCGTATTTCTTGTGCCGCGCCTCGTTCGGTTGATGGAGATTTATGTGCGCCATGTGGGCTCAGGCGCGCAGATCCTGAAGCTGTTTCTGTGCATTTTCCCCGGCGTTTTTGTCTTCACGGTGCCGATGGCCACGCTGATTGGCGTGTTACTAGGACTAGGCCGTATGTCGGCGGACAGCGAGATTATTGCGCTGACCTCGCTAGGAATTGGGCGGCGTCGCATTCTTTTGCCGGTGGGCATGCTCGCGCTGGCAGGGGCGCTGCTCACGCTGCTGATGACGGCGTCCGTGGGACCTGCGGCGTTGCGCACTCTGCATACCGCGGAAGCGCAACTGATCAGCTCTCAAATCTCCTTTCAGGTGCAGCCCCGCGTGTTCGACGAGCGATTTCCAAAGATGGTGCTGTACGTGAACGATGTTTCCGCCAGCGGAACGCAATGGCATGGAGTGTTTGTCGCCGAGACAGGCGGCGAAGGCGGTTCTCGAGTGACGCTCGCGGATAGCGCGATCGTCATTTCCGAGCCGCGGCAAGGCAAGCTGGAGCTGCATCTGCAAGGCGGCACCACCCATGAGTTTTCACGCGACGATCCGAATCATTACTCGGTCACTTCATTTGGTCAGAGCGACTGGCCGATTGAGGTGAGCGGGCTCACTTCGGCGCAACCGCGGCAACGAAGCATCCCCGAACAATCGATGAAAGAGTTGATTGCGGAAAGGCGATCGGGATCGCGGGAAGCTAGTGTGGAATTGCATACCCGGCTGGCTTTTCCCGTGGCATGTCTCGTGTTTGCGCTGGTAGCAGTGCCCCTGGGAGCCCAACCACGACGTGGCGGGCGAGCAGCCGGATCCTTGCTGGCGGTCGTACTGATTGCAGCGTATTACCTACTCCTGGTTCTCGGCGCGGGTCTGGCCCGGCAAGGAAAGATCTCGCCAGCGGCGGGAATCTGGATGGCCAACGCTATCTTAGCGGCTTTGGGAATCGGTCTGCTTCCGAGGATGGAGCAGTTTCGCGGAGAGAGCCGCTGGTTGCGGCCGCTCGGATATCTCAGCAGGCGAATCCGGTTGGCGCGCCGTCGCAGAGCCCAAGCCCGGGTACGCGCAGCTGCAGCGCTGGCGGCAAATGGAGAACGCAGCGGGCACGAAGTGCCCGTGCCTTCCAGCGGGAGCTTTCCTCGATTGATGGACCTTTACGTCCTGCGAAAGTTCTTTTTTTATCTCGCAGTGCTGCTGGTGGTGTTCGTTTTTCTTTTCGAGGCGTTCACTTTCTTTGAGCTGCTGGATGATATTGGGCGCCACCGCGTGCCTTTTCTGACAGTAGTCGAGTACTTCCAATACCTCACACCGTATCTGGTGTACAACCTTGCGCCGCTCGCGGGGCTGGTAGCGGTTTTGGTGACGCTGGGAATCATGAGCAAGAACAACGAGATTGTGGCCATCAAGGCCAGCGGGATTAGCCTGTTTCGCGTGGCTGTCCCGCTCCTCTTAGCGGGCTTGGCTGTGGCGGGAACTTTGCTGCTGCTGGACGATACGTATCTGCCCTACGCTAACCAGCGGCAGGACGCGCTGCACAACCAGATTAAAGGGCGGCCGCCGCAAACCTATACGCATCCACAGCGCTGGATCTTTGGAGAAAACTCCAAGATTTACAACTACGATGTGTTCGATCCAGAACTAAACATGTTTGGCGGGCTCAGCGTGCTGGAGTTGGACCCCACCGATTTTCATTTGCGCCGGCGGATTTTTGCGACGCGCGCACACTGGTCAGATACGCAACATGTCTGGGTGCTCGAGGGAGGCTGGATTCGTGATTTTTCCGACGGCACGGTGACCAGGTTCGAGACCTTCACGGCGGCCGCGCCGCCGGAATTGTCCGAGCCTCCAAGCTATTTCAACCGCGAAGTGCGGCAGGCGTTTCAAATGAGAGTTGGAGAGTTGAAAGACTATATCGACGGACTGCACCGGGCTGGTTTCGATGTGGCCACGCTGATGGTGCAGTGGCACAAGAAAATGGCCTACCCCCTGATGGCGCCCGTGAGCATGTTGCTGGCGATCCCGTTCGCGTTCCTCGTCGGGACGCGAGGAGCAATTGGGGGAGTGGCGCTGGGAGTGGGCATCGGCGTTGCCTATTGGGCAATTGCGGCACTGCTGGAGGCCATGGGAGGAGTGGGGCAACTGCCGCCGTTCTTAGCAGGATGGTCGCCGGATATTATTTTCTTTTTCCTCGGTATGTATTTCTTCTTCAAAATGCCGACGTAAGCCAAATGGAGGTCGTTAGCTGCCCAGTCTTCGGCTCTTAACTTCTCAGAAAAGAATGCAAAGCGGTGCAGAGTGAGAGGCTTGCCCTTTAGAGCCCTCAGTTAAAGTTTAACTTGAATTCGTGTTCTTCGTTTATTTTGCTTGTTTTTGCTTCGCTTGTTTGAGTTCAACTATTACTTGAGCTGCGGCCAAACGCGCTATGGGAACGCGGAAAGGCGACGCACTGACGTAATCCATCCCCAGCGTGTGGCAGAACTTGACACTGTCGGCGTCGCCACCATGCTCGCCGCAGATGCCGACTTTCAATTTGGGCCGCGTTTTGCGGCCCTGTTCAATGCCCCACCGCATCAGCATGCCGACGCCCTTAGTGTCGAGCGATTGGAATGGATCTGCGCTGAAAACACCGGCCTTTTTCTCATCCACATAATCTGGCAAGAACCGGCCTGCATCGTCGCGCGAGAGCCCCATGGTGGTCTGCGTGAGGTCGTTCGTGCCAAAGGAGAAGAATTCCGCCACTTCGGCGATTTCCGCGGCCATCAGCGCGGCACGCGGAAGCTCGATCATCGTACCGACGAGATAGTTCAGCTTGATTCCGGACTTTTTGATGATCTCATCGGCGACGCGTCGCGTCGCTTGGTCGAGAATGGAGAGCTCTTTTTTGTCCAGAGTAAGCGGGTGCATGATCTCAGGTAAAACTTTAACTCCCGCTTTTTGGCATTCGATAGCCGCTTCGATGATGGCCCGCACCTGCATTTCGAGAATTTCGGGATAAGTGATCGAGAGACGGCATCCGCGATGACCCAGCATGGGGTTGGCCTCGTGAAGCTGCTCGACGCGGCGCGCCACAACATCGACACTAATGCCCAGTTCGTTGGCCAATTCCTCCTGTTTCTTGCGTTCGTGGGGAACGAATTCGTGAAGAGGCGGGTCGATAAGGCGAATGGTAACCGGAAAACCGTCCATCGCTTTGAAAATTCCGATGAAATCGCGCCGCTGAAAAGGCAAAAGGCGGTCGAGAGCTTTCACGCGAGCCTCTCTATTGTCCGCGAGAATCATTTCCTGGATGGCGCGCTGGCGCTCGTGGCCCATCTCGGGGAACTCAAAATCCGTAAAGAACATGTGTTCGGTGCGGCACAGCCCGATGCCCTCCGCGCCGAACTCGCGCGCTTTGCGGGCGTCCTGGGGCGTGTCGGCGTTGGTGCGCACACGGAGATGACGCGCTTCATCGGCCCACTTCATGAAGATCTCATAGGATTTTGGCAGTTGTGGCACAACGAGCGGAAGGGCTTCGGTGTAGACGATGCCCTCGCTGCCATCGAGGGTAATCCAATCCCCTTCTCGTACGACACGGCCGTTGGTGGACATGGAAAGGGATTTGTAATCGATGTTCAGTTTCTCCGCGCCGACCACGCAGCATTTGCCCCAGCCACGCGCAACGACCGCCGCGTGGCTGGTCTTGCCACCCGTTGCTGTAAGAATGCCCTGGGCAACGGCCATGCCTCCGACGTCTTCGGGGCTGGTTTCACGGCGCACGAGAATGACTTTCTCGCCGCGCTCCGCCCATTCTTCCGCCGTCGGCGCAGAGAACACGACGCGCCCTGCGGCGGCGCCGGGGACGGCGTTGATGCCAGTGGCGAGAACTTTGGCCGATAGCGTGTTACGGTCGATCTTCGTGTCGATGACCGGATAAAAGAGGCGCTCAATGTCCTCCGGCTTGATGCGAAGAAGGGCCTCATCTCGCGTGATAAGTTTTTCGTTGGCCATGTCCACGGCCATGCGGAACGCGGCGGCAGGAGTGCGCTTGCCCGTGCGCGTCTGTAACATGTAGAGCTTGCCCTCTTCGACGGTGAACTCCATGTCTTGCATATCGCGGTAGTGCTTTTCAAGTTTTACTCGAACTTTCTCGAGTTGGGCGTAAACCTTGGGCATGGCTTTGGCCATTTCATCGAGATGCATCGGAGTCCGGATGCCGGCTACGACATCTTCGCCTTGAGCGTTCACGAGGTAGTCGCCGTAAAAGATTTTTTCGCCGGAGCTCGGATCCCGCGTGAAACAAACACCAGTCCCGGAATTTTCGCCGGTATTGCCAAAGACCATCTGCACAACGTTGACAGCGGTGCCCAAGAGACCGGTGATTTTTTCCACGCGGCGATAGGTGACGGCCTTCTCCGCCATCCACGAGCCGAACACTGCGGCGATGGCTCCCCAAAGTTGGTCCATGGGATCGTCCGGAAACGCTTTACCAGACTTTTCGCGAAAGTACTTTTTGTATTCCGCAACTAACTCTTTCCAGCCGCTTGCAGGAACCGCCGTGTCTTCCTTAATTCCCAGACGCTGCTTCATGGCGCGCAGCCGGTGCTCGAGGTCTTCCTTCGACAGGCCCATCACGACGGTGGAGTACATCTGCACGAAGCGGCGATAGGCGTCGTAGGCAAAGCGCTCGTTCTTTGTCGCCGCGGCCAATCCCGCGATAGACTGATCGTTCAGTCCGAGGTTCAAAATCGTTTCCATCATGCCGGGCATCGAACGGGCAGAGCCCGAACGCACGCTCACCAGGAGGGGGTTCTTCGGATCGCCGAGCTTCTTTTTGGTGACGCGTTCGAGCTTCGTTATGTTGTCGGCGACCTGTTTGCTCAGTTCAGATGGGAATTTCTTGTCGTGCTTGTAGTAGTAATCGCAGGCTTCGGTCGAAATCGTAAAGCCGGCCGGCACGGGCAAGCCAATCTTAGTCATTTCGGCAAGCCCAGCGCCTTTCCCGCCAAGAAGGTCGCGCCAGGTGCCGTCGCCTTCTACTTTACCTGCACCAAAAAAATACACCCATTTTTTCACGGTCATCCTCACTTCCCATTGTTTTGTCGCGGCATTGGATTGCAATTGCCGGGAACTTCTTTTGCGTGGCCCAAAAGCGAAATGTCGGCACGCCGACACCTGAGTTAAAGTAATGCTTTAACTCAAACCAGGCGCTCCTCTCCACCAATCTCGGAGAAATCCGCAATCGTGGTGAACTCGCCAAGCAGTTGCGCTAGCAACGCAAGGCGATTCTTTCTCACCTCTTCCTTTTCCGCCATCACCATCACGCCATCAAAGAATCGGTCCACGACGGGTCGGAGCCCTGCGATTACCTCGAGTGCTTCCTGGTATTTCCCTCCCCGCTTGAGCGATTGCACTTTCGTTGCCGCCGCCGTGGCTCCGAAATGGAGCTCTCGTTCGGCGGGGTTCTCAAAGAGCTCCGGATTGACGTGGCCATTCCCACCTGGAGCAACTCCCGCCTTCTCGAGGATCTTGCGAATGCGCTTAAAAGAAACAGCCAATGGCTCAAAGTTCTTGGATTTGCGAATTACCCGAAGCGCCAAGAGCCGCTTCTGTGTATCGACCAAATCGTCTGCCCCGGCACGAAACACGGCAGCCACTTCGTCGTAGGCGAATTGCTCCTTTTCCCGGAATACAAATCTTGCGCGGTCCAAAATGAAATCCAAAATCTTCGATTCCTGCTCCGGCGTCACTCCCCGCTTCGGCTTGTGGACCAGCAAAGCCTTTGCCGCAGCGCCAGCCGCCAACGAAAGGGACACAGGCAGCTTCTTCTCTAAAATAATCTTAACGATGCCGAGTGCTGCGCGGCGTAGGGCAAACGGATCACTCGATCCAGTGGGAGTCATACCCACCGCGAGGCAGCCGACAACGGAATCGAGCTTGTCCGCAAGGGCCACTGCGCAGCCCGTAAGGTTTCTTGGGATGGGATCATCGAGCCCCACAGGGCGGTAGTGATCATAAACGGCATCGGCGATTTCATCCGGCTCACCTTGCGCGCGAGCGTAAAGACCACCGACGATGCCCTGAAGTTCGGGAAACTCCCGAACCATTTCCGTAGCAAGATCGCATTTGGCAAGTTCCGCCGCGCGGTCGGCCTCGGCGACATGTGCTTGATGCATGCCAAGATTAAACCACTGCTCGGTGAGCCAGCGGGCGGTGTCGCGCATGCGTTCGACTTTGTCGCGATAGCTGCCGAGGCGCGATTCGTAGGTAACGCGCTCCAGCTTCGGGAGATAGTCGGCGAGCCGACATTTCTGGTCGGCCTCCCAGAAAAAGCGCGCATCAGCGAACCGGGCCTTAAGCACGCGCTCGTGCCCTGCCCGGATAATGCCTTTTGTGTCCTTGTCGGAATTGATGACCGCTAGAAACTGCGGCGCGAGCTCGCCATTTTTCTTTTCCAAGGCGAAGTACTTCTGGTGACCTCGCATGACGGTAATGAGAATCTCATCGGGCAGGTTCAGGAATGCCGGATCGAAATCGCCCTGAATGACCGTCGGATACTCATTGAGATAGGTCACCAATCGGCGCAGGTCCGGATCCTCGTGAATGCGGTAGTTACCCCGCTTGGCAAAGGCGTCTAATTCCCTGCTGATTTTTTCGTAACGCTTGGCAGGGCGGATGATTACACCATTCGCGTGCAGCTTCTTTTCGTAATCGAGGAAGTTGCGCACGCGAATGGTTTTTGATCCCAGGAACCGATGGCCAATGGTAGAATCGCCGGCAGCAATTCCCGCCACTGTCAGTTTCAAAGGCTTGCCATCAAGCACCGCTACTACCCAGCGAATCGGGCGGATGAAGCGCGGGCCTGCAAGTCCGGTCCAGGTCATGGTCCTCGGCCAGGTCAAATCGTGAACCGCCCGCGGGAGAGCCGCGGTAAGAATTTGTTCGGTCGTGCGCCCGACCTTGACCTGCTTGGCAGCGAGATGCTCGCCCTTCGCAGTTTGCACGATGTGCAAGGCGCTTACATGCACGCGTTGCTTCTCCGCAAAGCTCAAGGCCGCACGTGTCGGCGCGCCGACCGCATCGTAGGCCACGGATTTGGGAGGCCCGGTGACCTCCAGCTCGACATCGGCCTGCTTCACCGGTAGCCCTCGAACCCAAGCCGTGAGGCGCCGCGGAGCGCCAAAAGTCTCGACTGTCACGTCTTTGAAAAGATCTTCGGCTGCCAGCAGCTTTTCGAGATTAACGCGAAGTTCTTCTTCTGCTTTGGGCAGCATCCCCGCCGGGATTTCTTCGCAGCCTATCTCGAAGAGCAGTTCGAGCGATTTCTGCAGGACGGAGGCCTTCATGCTCGAACCCTCTTGGCCATCTCCGCTCCGCCAAGCTGCTGAAGATAATCAGCCGCCGTCCGGCACGCTAGTGTCCGGACGCGAGCCATTAGCGCGGCACGTTCCGTTGTGGAGATCACCCCTCGCGCATCCATCAGGTTGAACAAATGCGAGCACTTCAAGCAATGGTCGTAAACCGCGAGCAAAGGATACCGAGTGCGGCTCTTCCCTTCCGTCGCCTTGAAACCATCTAGAAGCTCTTTGGCTTGTTTCTCGTGTAGCTCAAATTCAGAACGAATGGAAACTGCATCACTGCGGTCGAAGCTGTACTCGGACAGTTGTTGCTCTTCCAGCAACCGGATGTCGCCGTAGGTTTTGTCTGCCGACCATTGCAGTTGGTAAACACTTTCAACGCCTTGCAAAAAGGCACAGATGCGCTCTAGGCCGTAAGTAAGTTCGACTGAAGTGGGGTCGAGGTCGATGCCGCCGCTCTGTTGAAAGTATGTGAACTGGGTGATCTCCAACCCGTCGAGAAGCACCTGCCAGCCAATCCCCCATGCACCCAGCGTTGGCGATTCCCAGTTGTCCTCCTCGAAGCGAATGTCGTGCTTCTTGAGGTCAACGCCAAGCGCCTCGAGGCTTTTCAGGTAAACGTCCTGGACGTCCGCTGGCGATGGCTTGAGAACGACCTGAAATTGCGTGTGCTTGTAAAGCCGGTTAGGGTTCTCGCCGTAACGTCCGTCGGCGGGCCGACGGCTCGGCTGCACATATCCGACTCGGTACGGCTGAGGGCCAAGCACCCTGAGAAATGTTTCCGGATGCATCGTGCCCGCGCCGACCTCCACATCGTACGGCTGTTGAAGAACGCATCCTTGCCTCGCCCAGAATTGCGACAGTTGCAGGATCAAATCCTGAAACGTAAGGCCTTTGGCCTTTTCTTCAAGTTTTACTTTAACTTTCAAGCGGTCTCCAATAACGCCGGCGTGGTCAAGCGTCGTTCTGAGTTCAACTCAATCCAGGCAAATGCCGCAGAGCGCAATTCCGTAATACTTCCCTGCACGGACTCCTCGAAAGCAATGCGGTCCAACCGCTCTCCCGTAAACTTCTCTGCTAAAACCCTCGCTTCCAGATGCAGCGGCTTCATTCCTGGCTTGCGGCACCTCTCGCAATACAAGCCCGCATGGTGAGCGCCATAAAAAGCCGGCGATTCCCCGAAAACTGTCTGGCACAAAGCGCAACGATCAAATCGCGGCAGCCACCCGCCCAGCCGCACAGTCCAAAACGCGAAGTAGCTCACAGGCAATTGCCAATTCCCTGTTCGCTCGATCTCCCGTGCAGCCAGCAGAATCAACCGGAACATCGCCTCGGCGACTTCATGCTCCGGAAGCACCAGTTCCGCAATCTCACTAATGACCGCCAGGCCTGTGCTCAGACTGTAGTCGCTTTGCGCCTTATGCAGCGATTCCAGCAATTCCGTTTGCTGAATGCGCACCAACTCCCGCGTTTCCCGCTCGACGTACCAAATCTGGACGTGAGAGAGGATCTCAAGGGTTGAGCCAAAGCGGTTCTTCAGCCGCCGCGCCCCCGCAGCCACACCTCGAAGCCGTCCCGAGGTGCGGCCGAGAAAACTGACAATGCGGTCCGCCTCGCCCAGCGGAAATGTTTTCAGGATGATGGCTTCCGTTTCCCGGGCAGGCATGGGCAGTCGGCGCGCCGACGCTGCGCCGGACAAGTGAGACACGTCCGAAGCACGCACACGCAGAACTCAATTACTTACCATACGCTCCCTCAAGACGCAATGACTCCTCGCAAGAGACCAAACAAAACTCTCCGCGAAATCCACAAAAAGCCGAAAAATTCGCCCTTTCCTCGTTAGCCCCTGAACCGTAAAGGTTCCTCTTTTACAGCATCATAAAGCCCAGCGTTCCCCGCAGTCTTCTGGCACCTCCAAATCAAGGACGCAAAGCATCCTCCCAACTGACATATTTCTAGCCCACGGAAGGCCGGCCCGCCCCTAACGCATTCAAATTGAGGAAGTTTCTAGCCGGAAAATGTTCTGTTAACCAGCCCACTTCCACTACAAACATTATCGGACCCCTTGGCCGGCTTTTCATTTGCTTCCGGGTTCGCTACTCTGCTCCGGGCCAATTTCATGTTTATCCCGCTCAAAGACATCAATCCGTCGCGAACCTACCCGTTCGTCAATATCTCTCTCATCGTCGCGAACGTGGCTCTCTTCTTCTACCAGCTAAGTCTGCAATTCACGATGACTCCCCGGGCTTATGCGGCGTTCTTGTTGAGCTACTCCACGGTCCCGGTACGCATACCTTCTTACTTCGCCGGACACGGCACCTTCGAGATGGCGTTTCTGCCGATTCTCACGAGCATGTTTCTTCATTCGGGATTCCTGCACATCGCCGGGAACATGCTTTTCCTGTGGATCTTTGGAGACAACGTCGAGGACTTCTTTGGCCACATCCAGTACTTATTCTTTTACCTTTTCTGCGGCATCGGAGCCGGGCTGGCCCACACATTCTTCAATCTCTA
>JAWOLO010000178.1:0-8589 GCA_033853375.1 Terriglobia bacterium | reverse complement strand
TTTCTCCGTTCGGACAGCTCCTCCTCCACTTTTGAAGCGCTAGCCTACGAGATGCCTCTGGGGCTCATGTTCTGGAGAGCCGCGCTGTGGCACGAAGGACGCGAATATCTTTTCCACAGGGTGCGCGAGCTTACCCGCGATTCGCAGCAACTGATTTGGAGTCTGAAATGTAGCCGCAACGACAAGGCATCGGTAGACGTCGAAGTGCGCGGGAGAGAAGGCCTGGTCCACCGGCTTCCTTATTTCAAAACGGATTGTTCGGGGCAATTTGAGGTGGCGAATGACAGCCTGGCGAGGGGACGGCTGACCCTCCGCATACCGGGCGACGTGAGGGAAGAACTGACCACAGACACTGGTGCGGTCCTCGAAATGGCCGGCAGCCACGGCTAAATTCTCCGGAGCTTATCTATTTCTATATGAAAATAAATGGCTTACAAGGGTTACACCCAGCGGCCGGCAGTGCTTGCTCGGACGCCGAAATCTTTATATCGTAGCCCATGATCATTTCGGTTTGAGGTTTCCAAGGGATTTCCACAAGCGCTTACTGGACGTCTGCATTCCCCAGAGCTACGCTATAGTTCCCCGCCCAGCAGGGACTTCCTTACTCACCAAGAAACATCCGGGCGGTCAACAAGAGGAACTGCGTGTCGATAGTCACTCCCCTTTCCGCGGGAACTCACACCGAGCACCATGACTTGTCTTTTTGGATGAACCAAGTCCTCAAGGAACTCGACTCGGTCCGCTCGTCTCCCGACACGGATGCGGTACATGACCTTCGCGTGGCGATTCGCCGCTGCCGTTCGGTTGCGGCAGCCATGGAAGAGATTGATCCTGATCCGGCTTGGCCGGCGATGCGGAAGGCGGCTCGCAAACTTTTCCGCGCTCTGGGCGCGCTCCGTGATGCGCAAGTGATGGACGAATGGGTCAAGAAGCTGGGGCCCGAAAATGATCCGGTACGCGGGCATTTGCAGGCTTCCTTTGAATTTAAGGAGCCGGAGCTGCGCGATGCGGCACTGCGCGCGGTCGCCCGATTCGATGAAAAGGCGTGGAAGCGGCTTGCGCGTGCGTTGCGCCAACGCAGCAGGCTGGTACCCGCAGGAAGTTTGGCGGCAGAATGTTTGGCGCTCGAGCGTTTTGAAAGCGCAAAAGAGCTTCACGCAGGGGCCTTGCGCACGGAAAAGCCCAAGCCTTGGCACGCGTTACGCATTGGACTGAAACGCTTCCGCTATACGGTCGAGAGTTTGCTGCCCGAGCAATATGCTAGGTGGAGCAACAACTTAAAGCGCGTGCAGGACTTGCTTGGAGAAGTGCACGACCTCGACGTGCTGGCCGACATCATCAGGAAGTCGGATTTTGTGGAGACGGAAGACTCCTTAAATCTTTGGACGGACATCATTGGGCGGGAACGCCAACAATGCATCCGTACGTATCGGCAGCTCACGCTGGGGAAGACAAGCCTTTGGAATTTGTGGCGGGCCGGTTTGCCCACAAATGGCCGGGTCGAGGCTGCCGCTGAAGCGCGGTTGCGCGCTACGGCGCGAGCCGTCGACCCCGATCCCAGCCGCACTTCGCAAATCTCGCGCATTGCTCTGGCGGTATACGCGGCGTTGAAACGCGCGGAGGCTGCTCCGGCATTTGGTGAACCCGGGCTGCAGCGCATCTTACTGGCTGCCGCGCGACTGCACGCAGCGGGTGGCGTCAGGCAGGACAAGTCTCCGCAAAAGGCGGCCCGGAAGTTCATTCTTGACCTGCCACTTCCACCGGGATGGAGCAATGAGGAATGGGAGTTGCTCGCCACGGCGGTTCGCTATCATCGCGGATCCGAGCCATCGAAAAAGAGTGGACCATTCTCTAAGATGTCCGCAGAGGGACAGACCCGCGTTCGGGCGTTGGCGGGGGTTCTGCGATTGGCGCTAGCGCTACGGAAATGCGGCGTGGAGAGTGGGGCAGGGCTCCGCGCAGAAAAAACTCCGGAGACGATTATCCTTCACGTTCGCGGGCTCGTTGACGACGTGGAAACCGTTTCGCGGCTCGCTGCGGGCAAGCACCTTCTTGAAGAGTATTTGGCAATGCCGCTGATTTTGAAGCCCGTCATCAAAAAGGCTAAAGTCCTCGCTCTACCTACACCGCAAGCACCACAATTCTCTGTGGCTTCCGACTAAGCGAACCGCTTGCGATATGGCCAAAAATTAATTGCAGGCTCGGCGCAACATTTTGGGAGTTGCGAGCCAAGCCAGAACGCCGATGGGCGGAGAAATGCGTTTCAGGTCGACCAGCGCGACTCCGGCCTTTTTCAGAGCTGTTAAGTGCTTCTTGGAACCGAGCGCGGTAGCTATGACATCGTCAAGGTGCGGCGCGTGACCGAAAACAAAAATCGAAGAGGCTTGCTTCTCGCGAGCAAGCTCGCGAAATAGCAACGTTGGCTCCGCGCCGGGCAGGAGCAAGTCGCTGCGCCGAATCTTTTGCTTCGCGTAATCGAGGGCATCTGCAAAAATCTCCGCCGTTTGTACGGCACGAGTGTAAGGGCTGGTTAAGAAGAGGCCGGGAGTCGCGCCAAGAGCGGCCAAGCCCTTGGCCACGGCTTCCGTTTTCTCGACACCTTCTTCAGTCAAATAACGCTCTGGATCCGCAGGACATTTCGGATCCTCACGATCAATGGCAATGCCGTGGCGAACGACATAGAGCTGCATCTTCCTCTCCTAAACCTGTGCCGGACTAAAAGACGGTTCACGAATTTCTCAGGGCCGTCGACGGGCGAAACAACCGCCGAATTCGATTCATAATGCCTGGAGCCCGCCTTGTGTAAACCTTTACGCGACACTCCTTTTCAAACCATTCCGCGCTGCGTCCTGCATCGCGCAAGTCTTCGCTTGCATCGCCACGAGCCTGCACCTCCAATCCAACGGCCCCGCGATGGAACGAAGCTTGAATCTTCATGATGCGCTGCCGATGGGAGTGGTCGAGACTCTCGGCAATTCGCAAAATTGCGGCAAGCCTTCGCAAAACAGGCTTGTCAGCGTCGTCCAGAGACGAATACGCGGGATGGTGGCTTGCAGGTTCAGACTTGCGATTGTGATAGCGCACCAGCCCGGCGACGATGGCGCGCTCGCGGCCCTCCAGCCCGGGAATATCGCCATTCAGCACCAGATACTCTCCATGCTTGTGGTGTCCGCGGTGACTGATCCTATGCCCCGTATCGTGCAACAAAGCCCCGGCCTCCAACAGCACGCGGGTTTGTGCCGGCAGACGGTGCACAGGCTGCAATTGGTCGAACAGTTGCAGGCTTAACTCGCGGACGTGTTCGGCATGCTGTTGATCATATTCGAGCCTGCGCGCGAAACTGCGCGTCCCAACCAGCAACTGACGGGCAGCGCTATTGTAGCGGTGAGGCTCCTTGCGGGAGAACGTCTCGTGTGCGATTTCCTGGAGCAGCCCTTCGCGAACGCCCACGCCGGGGACCGCAAAGAGCCGAAGATTCAGGTAGCGTCCAAGGGTGACAAAGATAATCGCGGCAATGCCCATCACGTCGGCGCGATCCCTGCGCACTCCATAAGTCTTCATGCGGTCGCGCTCATCACGCTCGAGAATGTCGGGTAACCGCTCCCTCAAAAGGGAAAGCTCTATCGTTTCCAAACCATGCACGCGCTCTCCAGGGGCAATGTCCGCCAGCGTTTCCGCATTGCCGCCGAGTGCCACGGCGATTCCCTCCCCCAGATTAGGCCGTGGCGAAAGTCTTGATTCCAACAAGGCGCGCAGGTACTTACGCACTTGTTCGCCTTGCGCGGGACGAATCACGCCAGGCAGATCCAAAGTAGTCATAAGCCGAACCGTACCCACAGGCAACTGAGCGCTTTGTTCCACGCTGTGGTCCCGGAGAATGCTGATCTCCAGGCTCCCGCCGCCTAAGTCCACGATGCAGCGCGGGACGGCTTCCGGGCCCATGGCAGTAAGCACCGCTTCCCTGCCGAGGCGGGATTCTTCGGCTGCGCTGATCACTTCCAAAGCAATTCCGGACTTTCTTTTAATCGTGCGCACAAACGCGTCGCGGTTTTCCGCTTCGCGCGTAGCGCTCGTGGCGACGGCTCGGTAACGAGTGACTCCGAAATCGTCCATGATTTCGCGTAAATCCCGAAATGCTTTTGTGGCCTTTTTGAAAATGCCTTTGCTAAAACGCGGCTCCACAAAAACGTTTTCCCCCAGCCGCAACGGGTAGCGCTCTGTGTGCAGCGGTTCGATGTCCAAAGCGGAATAGGCACGCACCACGGAAAGGCGCACAGCGTTGGTGCCGGCGTCAATGGCGGCGATGTGGACCGGATCGGGCATCCGCGCGGTTACCGCCAGAGGTGCGACAGGGCGGAGGAAGGAGTGTACTTCGTCGAGCGAATTCCCAGTTGCTCGGCAATGCGTTGGCGGAGCAGTTTGTTAACAGCGGGCACGGTGGCTTCGCCGTCCAGTTCAATGAAGTTGTGTTTTTTTGCCATCACTTCGAATTCGCGCTTAATCATAGTCTGGTAGCGGATGAAGGACCAATAGAGATCGTGCGAAAGCGACATGTCGCGCCCCGCTTCCCAATAACTGATTGCCTGCGCTTTGCGAAATTCGCGGCCGAACGCCGTTTCGGGGCGCACGTTCAGCCAAAAAGTTAGATGCGGACGCAGCGCCATGGCGTAAAGCCCGCTCATGTAATCGCGGTTGATGCCGCGCACCACGCCCCGGCCAATCAACGTGAAAATATAACGGTCGGCCAGCACAATGGTGCCGGAACGCAGCGCGGGAAGGATGCGGTGCTCGACCTGGTCGAAGAAATCCGTGGCGTACATCAACGCCAGCGTGAGGCGGGTCACCGCGTTTTTGGCGAGGAGTTCATCGATATCTCGCCCAACAAGATTCGAACGCCGTAATCCACTGGTTTGCACAGCAAAACCTTCAGATTCGAGCCACTCTTGCAAAAGAGTGATTTGCGTGGAGCGTCCCGAGCCGTCCATGCCTTCAATTACGATTAAGCTGCCAGTGATTTCGCTGGGATCAAAGCCGACCAAAGGCTCGCCAAAAAAATACTGTGAGCCGACATCTTCGGGAGGTGAAGCCGCTTTTGGCGGTGCCGGGGCGGGAGGCGCGGACGTTTCTGCCGCAGTAAGGGTTGCGGCGGGCTTTTCTTTTTCCTGGTCAGGCATGCTTACTCCGCTTCCTCAGTGCGGGGCGCAAAACGCTTCAGATCAATTTTCGAGGCGACGATTTCGCGCATCTGCTTTTGCAGTTTGTTGACGGGCATCGTTCCGTCCAGCACCACGAAATTGTCGGTTTCCACCATCTTGTCGTATTCCTCGAGAATCCGCGCCTGGAACAAACGAAAACTCTCGGCGCGGTCGTACGACAGGCCAAGGTCCATGCCCGCTTCGTAGTATTTCAGCTTGGGACGCCCGCTCAGAATGCGGTTCACCGCTACGTCCAGCGGCGCGCGGAAATAAAACGTGATGTCTGGAACCGGCGCGAAGCGGTAGAGATTTCGCAACCAGCGCCGCGAGCAGCCCCGGGCCGTATCGCGCGCGAACGCGGTGTAAATGTAGCGGTCAGCCAACACGAGATAGTCGCCTTGAAGCAACGGCATGATTTGCCGCTCACAGCGGTCGGCAAAATCTGCCGCGTGCAAAAGCGAAAATGTTGTTGGCGTGAGCAAGCGGCGCTGCTTGCCGCGTCGCGTCGCCGACTTCACCAGCGGCGAAGAATTCCATTCGGTAAAATGCAACCGGTAACCGCCAATTTCCAGCCAGCGCTTGAGCAAATACAACTGCGTACTCTTTCCGGAGCCATCTGTTCCCTCGACCACAATTAGCGCGCCGGGATACGCGCGGCTCGGAACCGGCCGGCCCGGCTGCGGAAGGGTGGATTTGGCCGGCTCGGTCCGCGCCGGTTTTTGTACTACATCTTGGGTTTCCATGGGCCTCGAACGAGAAGCAAATCAAAAGGCAAGCGTATGCATCGATTGTTACAGCCGCATTACAACACATCGTGGCGGCTCCGGCAAAGTCACCCAGCCGTTAAAACAGCGTGATCTTGATATGCAAGAATTTCTTCGGGTTTTGGCGGAAGTCCCCAATGAGCAGGCGCATATCACCGGTCAACCCCGCTAGGTTGTCGTAAAGCTTCGGGTCCGTGAACAATTTTCCCGCCGTCGTGGTGTTGTCATTCAACTTCGCGGAAGCGGAAGCAAAGTTCGCGCTGGTATCCCGCAATTTGTCATAAAGCGTGTCATCCGTGATGAATTTGCCCAAGGAGCCTTTTCCGGCTCGAGCGTCCTTGATCACGGTGTTGCCATTGGTGATCGCTTCTTTGGCTTGGTCGTAGAGCGTCGGGTCGTAGATCAATTTGCCCAGCGTGCCTTTGCCAGCGCGCATGTCTGCCAGCATGACGTTTACGTTGTCCATCCCTTTATCAACTTTTGTATAAAGCTCATCCGAAGCGACCAGTTTTCCTAGTGTGCCTTGTCCATCTCGAATGTTCGCCATCATGGCGTCGCCCTTGGCAAGAATGCCGTTGAGGTGATTGTAGGCTTGATCGTCTGTTAACATTTTCCCCAACGAGCCGCGCCCTTCCTGCACGCCGGCGATTAAGTCACGCACGTCGGTAGACAGAGCTGAAAGGTTTCCCAACACCTCAGCGCTTCTCTCTACCACTTCCTTCATGGCCTTTTCTTCCGCCCCAGGAATGACCCCGTTATCGGGAATCTGCGTGCCCGTGAATCCGCGGCTAATGTTCACATAGCGGTTCCCCAACAGACCTTCCGTCACCAGGCTCGCCACCGAATCCGTCAAAATGTCCCCTTGGTAGTTGCGGTTAATGCGCATCACGACCTCAATATTTTTTTTGCGATCCATCACAGTCGCGGCGGCCCTCGGCAAAAGCCGAATGGACTCCACGTTCCCCACCTCTACACCATCCACGCGCACGACCGCCCCGTTCGCTAGCCCGGAAACTTCCGGCAGATAGGTCTTCAGCCGGTATTTCGGCGATAGGGGTCCCCCGCCCACTGAGGTCACGTAAAAGATACCCGCCGCCAACACCGACAAGCCCACCAGCACAAACAGCCCCACCCGCAATTCCGTCCAGGTAAGTTGTTTTCGTTGTGGCATTCTTCTTTCCTCCCGGTACCAAGCAAAGACTACGGCAAATTCACACCAAGAAACGCTTTAGATAGGGATCCTTCGAATTTGCCATTTCTTCAGGCTCCCCTTCGAAATAAATCTCGCCATCGCGATACACCAAAAACCGCGTACGGGCGGCGTTTGCAGCTGGTCCACTCCCGTTTTGTGAATTGGCCATGACGCGTTCCGCATGCGGGTCAAAGTGGAAGTTCGCCAACGCAAATCCATCCTGCAGTCGATGCGTGGCCAGCAGGGCTGTCACCCCGTACATGTCCCGTAGGCGCAAAATCAGCGTGATGATCGTTTGCGAGGTCACCGGATCTAAGCCCGCAGTTGGCGAATCATACAGCACGATCGGAGGCCGATTCACCAGCGCACGTGCGATGGAAACGCGCCGCCTCATGCCTCCCGACAATTCGGAGGGTAGCAAGTCCATCGCGTGCTCCAATTCGACGAAGCGCAGCACTTCCTTCACGCGCGGTTCGATCTCTTCACCCGGCATACGATCTTCGTGCAGCCGGTACGCCACGTTGTCCGCCACCGTCATGGAGTCAAAGAGAGCTCCTTCCTGGAACATGAAGCCAATCTTTCGGCGAAACGCGAGCAGCTCTTTCTCTTCCATGTCCGAAATTTTTTGGCCCAGCACGTTGACGCTGCCGCTGTCAGGACGTAGCAATCCGGCGGCCATTTTCAACGTAAGCGTTTTCCCCGTGCCTGTCTCCCCCAGCAAAACCAGGGTTTCCCGCTCGCGCACGCGAAACGACACCCCACGGAGAATTTCCCCTTCCTCGAAGCCAATGCGCACGTTTTCAAACGCAATTGCAGATCTGGCTTCCCCAAAGGGAAAAGACCCGTCTCCGATCATACCTATAATTATAGCGGCAATTCGCTTCCGGTTTCCGGAAAGAGCGCGCAAAGCGTACTCGTTCTTGAGGGCATGAGCACATACGTCAGAAATGCGGGGACGGGCGTACAATACTGCCGGTTTAAAGCCAAAAAAGAGGTGATGATCAGTGAAAACGATTTCGCGCAGGTCTCAACTGCAACTTGTCGCGCACCTTGTCGCCTTTATTGTTTGCGCCGCGTCCATTTCGCTTGCCCCGTACGCTGCCGTGGCGCAAGGTTTCACGGTCGAGCAGGTCATGAGTTCGCCGTTCCCCGACAATTTGACTGCCGCAGCGCGAGCACCGCGCATCGCGTGGGTGTTTGATGCCAAGGGCGTGCGCAACGTCTGGATCGCCGATGCGCCCGCTTTCGCCGCGCACCAAGTCACGCATTATTCCGAAGATGATGGCATGGCGCTTGCCAGCCTCCGTCTCACTCCCGACGGCCGCACGGTCGTTTACTCGCGCGGCAGCGAACTTAACTCCATTGGCGAAGTGGCCGACCCGACCAGCAACGTAACCAAGCCGAACCAGCAAGTATGGGCGGTCGACGTGGATAAGGG
>JAWOLO010000177.1:0-9268 GCA_033853375.1 Terriglobia bacterium | reverse complement strand
TGCGGACGCTCGACGAAGTGCTTGAGCACGCGCTGCAAAAGGAGCCGGTGGCGGCGCCACTGGCTCCAGAGCCGGAGCCTAAAAGCAAACGCCTTGGCCCCGAGAGCCCGCGAGCAATTCATTAAATCCGGATAAGTAAGTGGCCGATGCCCGACGCAATTTGCGCCGGGCATTCTTTTTTGGACCATCAACCTCAAGCCAATTGCGAACTCCTGCTACCATGTACCGCAAAGTCATGGCCCGGGGAGAGCAATCCAAAGCCCGTGCAGCCGCCGAGCTTGCCCGGCAGCTCCATGAGGCGCTTTTACGCGAGCGCATCGTGCCGCGCTTTGTGGATTCCTACGTCGTGGAAAACAGCCGCGAAGCGCTGCAGGTTCACGCCGTACTGTATCGCGACCTCTTAGCGCTTCTGCAGCGGGAGGCTTTGCTAGCACTCACCGTTCGGGCTCTCGAAATTATCTGCAAAGAGCCGCGGGCGCAGGGACGGTCGAAACCGCGACCGATGCCGCGACGAGCGGCGGCAATGTTTCGCAAAGACTTTCTGTCTGCATTGGTGCGGCAGCAAGGCTGGGCCATCGGGGAAGCGCTCGAGTTTCAGAGGGACTTGCAGTTGTACGAAGAGCTGCTGGCGAGGACAGCGCCAACGCAACGCAGCCGCAAGCCCTTCCAAGCTGCGAATCATCCTTTTGTGGACCGCTGCGCGTTTCTGCTCGACTCTTCGTTCCTGGAAAAAGCGCGCTTGGCGGCAAGCAAAACGTTGACAGAATTGGAAAAACTGGCTGCACAAGTTTGCGGACCAATAGTCCCAGATACAACAGGCCTGCCTGGAAGATCTAATCGTCCAAAACCTTTGCGCTAAACAACGGCTGGCCTGCTAAGGCTCTGTGGAATGCAAAGAGCATGATGGCGACGATCGTCAGCATCCCAGCAATCGCTCCAGAGGCATACCAGCGGCTGAGATGCGTGGTCATGGGGAAGGTGACCAGCATGTTCTGCACGACGAGTCCGACGACCAGGGCGAGCAAGCCAAAACGTCGAAGGACCAGGTAGATGGAAAGCCAGATGATCGCCGACGCCAAGAACGTCATCCAGAAGTAATCACCCCCGGTGTTCGTGATGGCCCCCAGGAAGACGATCACGATCGCCGCGATCCAGTCCTTCCTGACCACAAGCCGCAGCAAGAACAGGAGGAAAAAGATCGCCAGCGAATAGAGCACGTAGACCCAAGTGTAGGCGAAGAACGAACCGAGCGTTTGTCGAACCCCGAGCAGGGATTCCATCGACGGGGTGCCCGGCTGAGGCGGCGAAGCTCCTAAGAGCGGAAGGAGAACATTGTCCACGGATTCAAACACCCCGAGCAACACGCCGTAGGCAATGCCGATTAAAACATCGCGGCCAACAAGGGGATCGTGAATGTTCCCGCCGATCAAACGCACCCAGCCAATCAGCGTATGGGGATCGCGCCGGCGGACAAACGGCTCAAGTCCGAAGTAAAGCATCCGCGCGAAGGTGGAGACGAGGAAGGCCCAGGCCAAGGCTTGCACGATCGTCCCGAATTCACCCATGGAAGCAAGGTGATGCGCCTGCAGCGCCCACATTGCAAGAAACACAAAGAAGAGAAAATTGGCCAAATGCCAGGAGCCGGCTTCGTCTCCCCGTTTCTGCCGGACATTTCTTCTCACGATCAAGATGCTCCCGAGAAGCACAGCCCCGAACAGCACGATTCCGATGATGCTGGCGAATCTTTGGTGAACTGACGCTGGATGCAGCCGATCACGGTACGGGTTGGCCCAAGGGAACAAAACCCGGAAATAAACCGGCTTCCCTCGATAAGCCGCGGCCTCCACGCGCTCTGTGGCCTGAATCGGCGTAGTGATTTCACGAGTCCATGCCGCTCGCGAGTCGGAATAGAAGAGATCCGACCACTCGGGAGTAGCGGCGGTGAACTTGGACGGATCGAGACCCGCTGCAGTAAAGAGCGATGACCAATCCGGCGGAGGAGAGGCACCGCTTGGCGGATCGTGCTCCGGCGGAATGCGTTTGAAAAGCAGCAGCCGGCCTTGCGAATCCAGGAACACACTGATCATGCCGGTCACATCGGACGGCGGCTCCCATGGCGTCACGACGCCCGAGCCGATAGAGTTGAAGAAATTGTCCGATTGCATCTCCCGGGGGCTTTGGCGATACCAGAAAATTACCGTTGCGGGACGATCTGAGCCAAGACGCTCCCAGCGCGCTTGCGATTTGTCGTGTTCTTGAATGTAGTTAAGATAGTCAGAATCCGTGAAAAACCCATGGGCGCTGTCCGCCGGCGCTCCCGAAAATCCAAGTTGTTGAATAATCTCCTGGGAGCGAGCGAGAAGCACGTCGGCAGACTTCTCGAGCGGCGTAAGATTTTGCACGCGGTATCGGTCTGCCAGCACCATGTGCGCGGCGAGACCGAGCAACACCGTGGCAACCAGCGTCAGTCCCAACCAAGGCTTAATCCCTTCCGTACTTCCTGCCGCAGCGACCATTTGAGGCGATGGGGTCTCGCCAGCCGCCAGCGCGGCAGCGAGAGGGTCACCGCCGGGAAGAGCCGCAGCAACTTGCAGCGCGGAAGCAGGGCGCTTCTCCGGATCGGTTTCCAGGCAGCGCAGAATCACGCGCTCGATGAGCGGGTCGAGGTCGCGAACAAGCGTCGAAGGATTCGAGATCGTTCCAGATTCGCGCAGCCTCACCAATTCCTGGAGCGTGGACGCTTCAAACGCGCGCTTGCCCGTCAGAATCTCGTAAAGAACGAGCCCAAGCGAGTAAATATCGCTCTTGGGCGTGACTTCCTTGCCCGCAAGCTGTTCCGGAGCCATGTAGGCGGGCGTTCCGGCGCGCGCTTCTTCGCCCCTGATGGTCGCCGCAATTCCCGCCAGCCCGAAATCCGTGATGCGGATTTTTCCAGCGCCATCGAGCATCACGTTAGCGGGTTTGAGATCGCGATGAATCACGCCTCGTTCATGCGCCGCGGCCAGTCCGGCGCAGATTTGCCGCGCAATCTCGGTGGCCTTGTCCGGCGACAGCCTGCCGACACGGCGGACGACCGAAGCCAAATCTTCGCCGTCCACATATTCCATGGTCAGGAAAAGCGCGCCGTCGGTTTCGCCGATATCAAAAACGCGGCACACGTTGGGATGCGAAACCTGGCGCGCATTGCGCACTTCGGCGTGGAATCGCTCGAGCGCCGCGGCATCCTGCGAGAGCCGCTCGGGGAGAAATTTCATCGCCACGATTTGGCCCAGCTTCAAGTCTTCCGCGCGAAAAACTTCACCCATGCCGCCGCGGCCTGCCAGCGCCACCACACGATAGCGTTCCGCGAGGATTTGCCCGGGAGTGAAGCGGCCACCGCCGATGGGATCGGAACTGGTCAGCGGATTCGGAGCCGGAGTGGAGCGCGCATTTCGTGAGGGCGTGGGCGAGGAAGGTCTGTGCGGCGCGGGTGTAGGCGGCGCAATGGTTTCACCTTCGAAGCCGCCGTGCTGTTCCATCAGCGTGGTTCCAGCGTCCGAATCCATCGCCTGGCCGCAAGACGAACAAAACTTTGCGTTTGCAGAAACTTTTGTACCGCACCCTGAGCAAAACATGAGAGGTTGAAAGTTTATCATTGGTTCGCGCCGCGCCGCGAATACGCGAACGACTTCAGGAAATGCGCTCGACCTGCCCGGCCGTTCCGTAAGCCAGAACTTCCGTGACGCCTTGCATCACTTTCGTGGCGTCCTAACGCATGCCAATCACCGCGTTGGCTCCATGCTCGCCAGCGTGCTGCAACAGCAGCTCGAAGGCATCTACCCGTGTTCTCTCGCATAGATTCGTAAGCAGCATGATGTTGCCGCCCCAAATCGTTTGCAGTGCGGCCCCGAGATTTCCGATAAGGCTGCGCGAGCGCACCACGATGCCGCGAACAATTCCGAAATTCCTGACAATCCGGTGACCTGGCAATTCGACTCCGGATGTGACCATCCCCGCATCCACTCTTGCCACGTGCCTCTCCTTGAAAGAATGAAACAACCGCTGCCAAGGAAAAAAAACAGCGCCCGTTTAACGGCTTACGTGACAACTATTGACGGGTGCGATTCTAACCGTTCAACCGTCACACCACGAAGAATCTTCCTCTGCTATGCTCTGAGAAAGTGGAAACTCCCTTTTACTTGCTGGCCATTATTCAGATCCTGGTGGGAGCATATCTCATCGGGCAGGGCATGCAGTGGGTCGCCTATGTGCGCCGGCGCTTGTACTCCGATCCCGGATTTTATGCGCCGCGCACGGCCGTGCTCTGCCCGTGTAAAGGAATCGAGCCCGGGCTCGAGCGCAATCTTGTTTCACTGACAGAACTCGAACAGCAGAACTACGAAATCTTCTTCATCCTTGCTTCGGAGCGAGATCCCGCGCGCAGCGTGATCGAACGCGTAGCGAAAACCTCCCGAGTAAAGACAAACGTTGTGATCGCCGGGAACCCTGTGAATTGTGGCGAGAAAGTGAACAACCTCCGGTTCGCTATCGAACAACTGCCCGAAGACTTTGAAGTGCTGGTGTTTGCCGATTCCGATGGCCGCCCTGGCAAACACTGGTTGCGCCATCTCGTCGCTCCTCTCGCGGATACTCGCGTCGGAGCCACGACCACCATGCGCTGGATGGTTCCTAATACCGGCAATTTGCCAACTTTGCTTCTTGCCATCTGGAACGCGCCGATTGTCACCATGCTAGGAGAAAAAGCCAAGAATTTCTGCTGGGGTGGAGGCACGGCGATTCGCCGCAGTACATTCGAGCAGTGCGGCGTGCTGGACGAATGGAAAGGTTCCGTCAGCGACGACTATTCGCTAACGCGCGCCCTGGAAAGGACCGGGCGTTCCATCGTTTTCATCCCGGAGTGCCTCACGCTTTCTTATGTGCAGACGGACTTTGCGGGATTGCTGGAATTTACCAACCGGCAAATTCTGATTACGCGCGTCTACGCAAGCAAAATGTGGAGAGCGGCAGCGCTCACACACCTGCTTTATTGTCTGACCTTGGTCCTGGGCATCTACTTGATACTTACCACGCTGCTCGAGGGAAGGCCGGTTTTTCACCTCATGACGCTGACTTTTCTGCCCTTGCTGCTTTCTTCCATCCGCAGCGGGCTGCGCCTTACCGGCGTAACGGAAGCTTTGCCTACGGCACGTGCGCAAATCATGGGTCAAGCGTCAGCCTACGTCCTACTGTCCCTTTTCGTCCCCTTCTTTTACTTGGTGAATTTTGCAAACTCTCTGCTCACGCACAAAATCCGGTGGCGCGGCGTCCGCTATGAGCTCATAAGCCCGCAGCAAACGCGGATTCTTTGATTTTTTGCGATTTCCAGAGATTCCACAGAGTTTTCCACAGCACCTAGAGCAACCGTTGCCCCCGGCGAAAACGCATTTATTTATCGCTTGTCTAATACAGTCCGAAGAACGCGCTGAGTAGGAAACTTGTATGGATTTTCGTGGAAAAAATGCGCGACCCGTGAAATTCCTACCCCCAAGTAAGGTATAGTACCTACGGGATTGAGGCCTAAACCCTATTTCGTGAGCGACTTACATTTCCCGCTCAACGGAAGAATGCTTGCAAGCCTTAAGTAGTTCGGCAGGCCGTCCACCGACGGACTTTCAGGGAATCCATGCCCAACCCTGTTTCGCTGCCGTTCCTTGGGTAACAGGTGCCCGTTCGCTAGCCACGGTTTGGTTCACCTTCGGGCGACTTACCCAATCGGGGATCCTGCCTCGTCGAGGGGCGCAGAACTACAAAAAAACTCATTGGCTTGGGTTCCATCGCGAGCCTGCATTCTGAGGGGGTGCACGTGAAGGTGATCCGTAGAGGTGCCCATCCGCATCAAATGTTAGCTGCTCGTTCGCTTTCCCACCGAAATACCTTCTTCTTTTACGAAAAAAATTCTGGCGTAGCACATTTTCATGTGCAGGCTGGGCCCGACGGCCGACTTCCGGTAGACCAAGCGGCTGGATTGCTTGCTATGCACTGCCTGGTTCGAGGCCAAAGCCCCAAAGATTATGCCGTTTTAATTCAGGCCGAGGACAACGTTCTGGAAAACCTCATTGAGAAGGCCGACCAACTGCTTGAAGCCGGCAAATCCGTTCACGGGCAAGTGCGATTGACCCGCAGGGAAGAAGAAGTTCTCGCCGGCGTGTCCGAAAGTCTCTCCAACAAAGAAATCGCTTCCAATCTCAACCTCTCGGAACGAACCGTGAAATTTCATGTTTCTTCGTTGCTGGCGAAATTCCAGGTGCGTGGCCGCATGGAGCTGGTTCGCGAAGCGGGGCGGCGTGCGATGAGCGTTGTGCCTAACGCCTTGCCAACAGCCGCAAGGGATGCTCGTTCCTTCGCTCCTCCGATAAAGAATTATCCAGCGCCAAAGCGAGCGGTGGCCGTTGTTCCTCTGGCCAAGCGTCAGTTGATGGCTTAAACGTACAGCTGCTGCAATTTTGCGTGAAAGAAATAAGGCCCTCGAAGTCGTCGAGGGCCTTTTTCCTTCTTGAGACTTTCCGGAAAGCGCCTACTTCTTCGCCGCCGCAAAAAGTTCCGCAGCACGGTCCCAGTTCACCACGTTCCACCACGCCTTGATGTAGTCGCCGCGCAGATTCTGATACTTCAGGTAATACGCGTGTTCCCAAACGTCCAAGCCTAAGACCGCTTTGGCGTTTGCGCCGAGCAGATACGGCGTGTCCTGATTGGGAGTCGAGTCAATCGCCAATTTTCCATCTTTCACGATGAGCCACGCCCAGCCGGAGCCGAAGCGGCCCATGCCGGCGGCCGTAAACTTTTCCTGGAAACCGGCAAACGATCCGAAAGAAGATTTAATGGCAGCGGCGAGGTCTCCCTTGGGCTCACCGCCAGCGCCCTTCTTCATCAACGTCCAAAACAGCGTGTGGTTCCAGTGGCCGCCGCCATTGTTGCGAACGGCCGTACGGATATTTTCGGGGACGGAATCGAGTCCTTTCAGCAAGTCATCAATCGACTTGGCCTGGAGCGCCGAGTTGCCCTCCAGGGCCTTGTTCAGATTCGTCACGTAAGCGCCATGATGTTTGTCGTGATGGATCTCCATCGTTCTGGCGTCGATGTAGGGTTCCAGTGCGTCAAAAGGATAAGGAAGCGGGGGCACGCTAAATGCCACGGGTTTTTCCTCCAGAGTGAGATTTGAGTCCGAAGTGGTCACGCAGCCGGCGCGCAGAAGATCCGGTAAAGCCTTTCCTGTCCCGAGCAATCCAGCGCTGGCGATACTCGTGTGGAACAAGAATTTGCGGCGATTCATGGAACCCCCGTAGCGCGGGGAGCTAGCTGGCCAGCGGCTGTGATTATACCTCTAGCGCCATGGGAATTGGCAATGCAGCCTCTGAACCCCTGGAAAGCCGGCCTCCCGCCGCCATCCCGGGTTGCAGGTTCCTTCTTTTTTCTATTCTTTCCCAGCGCATATCATTGGATGCGCGAGAGCGCCCATTGGGCAGATTCGGCGACGACGGAATCATCGCAGGCGGCCAGCTTTCTTAGAGAGGCGCAGATGCGCGCGTGACCCTCGCTTCCGGCCGAGGCGTTGGAGTTTCCCGCCGCAATGCAGGCGTTGCGCACGAGGCCGCGCCACTTGGTCCTTTTGATGGGACTCCCGCGAAAAAGTTCTCGGAAGTCCGCCTCGCTGATCTCCAAAAGCTTTTCAAGCCTGGGCATGAATAGCGATTCCTCTTCAGTGCTTGGCGGCGCTTCCGATGAGGACACTTCGTCCTGGCGCGGCGGCAAATCTCTGGGCTGAAATTGCGTAAGCGTGGATACGGGCACGCGGCGGTTCCAGGGGCAAACATCCTGGCAGATGTCGCAACCGAAAACATGATTGCCCATAGGCTCGCGAAGTTCCTCAGGAATGCTGCGGCGCAATTCGATGGTCAGGTAAGAGATGCACTTGCGCGCATCCATCACGTAAGGTTCGACAAACGCTTGCGTGGGGCAAGCATCCAAACAGCGCCGACAACTGCCGCACATATCCGGCGGGGGCAGCTCTTCTTCACCGAGCGTTGGCTCCAGATCCAGAGTTGTAAGGATTACGCCAAGAAAAAAGTATGAGCCAAGCGTTTGGTTGAGCAGCAACGTGTTTTTTCCCAGCCAGCCCAGGCCCGCGTACTTCGCGAACACGCGTTCCTGAATCGGCCCTGTATCTACGTACGCGCGAGCCGCAAAGGGTTCGGGAAACCGATCTCGAAGCAGCACATTGAGCTCCTCAAGCCTCTCCTTCAGCACTTCATGATAGTCGTCACCCCACGCGTAGCGAGAAACCCAACCTCTAGGCTCGTCGTCTTGACCGGAGAGGCTGGCATCTGTCGAAAGCGGGCGTTCAATGTTGTAGTTGAGCAGGCAAACGATAACGCTGCGTACGCCTGGCATGGCTCCGCGTGGATCCTCGCGTCGGGGATCGGAGAGATACTTCATTTCGCCGGCGTAACCACGCGCAAGCCAATCTGGAGTGTTTGCAAGTTCTGGAAACTTCTCCGCGCGCACCACGCCGCACAGGTCGAAGCCAAGGCCTTTCGCTTGCTCCACAATCCAAACCGTGTCTGCCGATTGCGTCATCCGGAAGATTTTGCCGCAGCAGCGCGTTGGAGACGAGCGTCGGATGGGAAGCTTGGGAGTGTGCGAGGCACGGCTTTGTTCCGTTTGTAGGACCGGGCCAGCTCCAGAAAAATGCCAATGTCACGCTCGAGGTCAGATCGCGTGCCATCAAAATAGCAATTTCGGATAGGAATTCCTCTGTTATCCGCACTGATGCGGGGATAAATGGCTTCGCAAACAATTCCATTCATACACGTAAAGGGACTGATGTCGATGACGCCATCGGCTCCCTTCTTTGCGAAATAGACAGCCTTTCCGATATTGAGGACCATCTCGCCGTTTGCTCCCAGGGGTGGCAGATACGGTTCCGTCAATGCAAGGGTTTCGCGGATATCAGGCTCTTCGTAACCGCGGAAGTCCTCCTTGAATAGGGAGAGCAGCGCATGCTCATCCTGGCGTTGAACGTGATTCCGCAGGTGCGCGCCGAATGCAGCGAGAGAAAGGCTCTTTCCCTGAAGCTGCATTCTTCGAAACTGGTCATCGTTGACATACCAAATCCATTCGGAAACGTCATTGAGCCAAACCTCAGCGCCAAATTCCTCAAGCCGCCTCACCATATCGTTGTTGCTGAAGGTGTTCAGGCGGCAAAAGATTTCACCAACAACACCGATCAGCG
>JAWOLO010000176.1:0-6740 GCA_033853375.1 Terriglobia bacterium | reverse complement strand
CAGGCGGACGACATCGTGTTTGTTCCCCGCAGCGCGGGCAAAGCGGCTATGCGGCGCGGCCTGGAAGCCATCCTGCAGACGGCAACCGGCGTGGCCATCTATGGCCGATAAAAGAAGTCTAACGAAGTTGCATTCGAAAAGAGATCTTTCAGGCCAGCCTCGAATGCCCCAACCGCACCGCCCCTCTCAGAACCATGGCTAAACCATAGGAACGCTCTCATCTAAGAACTAAGAAAGCCGCCTACCAAGGCGGCTTTTTCGCAGGATCCTCGAGTGTTGTGGTCAACTTAGGGAACAGCTTGCATGGCTCAGCGCGGCATTTTTCGGATCACCGTATTGCTTCTCTATAGCGACGCTTGGTCTGGGTGCTGCCCGACGCGTCCTCAAAAAGCTCTCTGAACAGCTCCCCCACACGCCGCTTCACGATTCTCAAAGCTTTGCGGCCGGCTGCCGTGGGACGATAGACGCGGCGACCATTAGAAACCTCCGGTTTGATGGAGCGCAGCAATCCTCTTTTTTCCATCCCGTGGAGCACCGGATAGAGGGTACCCGGGCTCAACCAATAACCATGCCGCCCCAACTCTGCGATCTTGTGCAGCCCGAAAACGGTTCCTTGCAAGCGTGGTACGGAAGGTGGAGGCGTACGAGGCCGGAGTAGAGCTCTCGGTATTTTGCTGGCGGGTGCCGGGCCGTTGTTGATTGAGACATGATTTTTTCCGCAGCTTTCATCCGCCTACACGTAGCCAAAAAGGGTCATGAAGCCGAAGTCCATGTGCAGTTGCTGGTGACAGTGAAACAACGTCATGCCCGGATTGTCGGCCACGAAGTCGAATGCGACCTCCTGATAGCCCCCTACCATCACAACATCCTTCATGACCCCGGCCGTCGCCTTTCCTGCCACATTGGTTAGCTCGAAAACGTGTCGGTGCAGATGAATGGGATGTACGTCGTCGCTTGCGTTGTGCATGCGAACGCGGTAGCGCCGGCCCTGCCTGAGATGAAATGAGGCGGGCGCCATCCCGCCGGCGATGGGATAGGCCACATCATTGATGGTCCAGCGGTTGAAGCCCGCGAGCGCGGCGTTATCCTTGGCAAAGGTCATCTCAAAGGTTTCGTCGGGAGGCGGGGCACTGGCGCCTGGCTTGGCGAACTGCGTGTAATTCCAGTGAAACTTGGGTGACGCCAGCCACTGGGCTTTGCCTGTCTGACCGCCGTATTCTACGACGATGCCCATGCCGTGGCGGCGGTCATCGTCATCAGTGTCGCCCATGATCCAGATGCCGGGATGGTTCATCTCGACGATGGCGGAGACCCGCTCTGCCGTCCCCAGCCATAAAAATGGAACCGTCGCCGGATTAGGCACTGGGTTTCCGTCCAGCGCGACCACCTGGAAAACGTGACCCGGGAGGGCGAGACTGCGAATTTCTGTTGCACTCCCGTTCAGCACGTGGAATAAGACGCGCTCGCCGTGTCTCACCCGTACCGGCTCGCCGTGCCCCAGCATGCGGCCGTTGATAGTGAATAACTCATAGTCAACCTCATAGCCCCTGGGCTTGCCCCTGGCGAGCGATGCCTTCATAGCCGACTCGCCTTTGTGTTCAAGAGATTGCACCTTTGTCGTCGGAAAAAGGACGTCCTCTGGCATATCGCCGCCACGGCTGAACGTCGGGCCGAACTCCTTCAGGACAAGGAACACCTCGCGGTCGTAGTTGCCCGGGTCGCGCTTTGGCTCAATGTACACCTGCCCGACCTGCCCCCCGTACTGACCGGCAGAGAGGTCTGCCCCCGCCCTATTGTGGGTGTGGAAGAATCGGTACCCGGAAGGCCGTGGCGTAAACGAAATGCGCCGCTTGCCACGCGCGGGCACGAAGGGTGTTCCCTCTTCCGCAGCCCCGTCCACATCCACCGGCACCAGTTGCCCGTGCCAGTGCAGTTGCTCGGGCGTTTCCGTGTCGTTGTAGATGTCAATGATGACCTGCTGTTCCTCCTTAAAGCGAAGCAGCGGACCGGGAAATTGTCCGTTGTAGGTCGTCATCGAAATGATTTTCTTTGGTGCAATTTCGATAGGGCTGGCGCAGATTCTGATCGTATAGTCAGCCGGTGTTTCTTGCTGCGGGGAAGGTTCTGCTTGTCCGACAACCGCCGAGCGGCCAGCCGCCGTCCCAACCAGAGAACCTCCAACCAACACACCGGCCATCTGCAGAAAACCGCGGCGACTCACGCCCATAATGGTTTGCTCCTTTCCATGTCTCAGTCCAATCAGGGTGTCGGACACTAATCTGTAGAGGCGATAGTGATTATCGGTATTCGAGATTAAAGTTGAAAACCGATAATCTAATCCACAAAACGGGCAAAAGGTAAGATGTGCATGCAGGCGGAGCGGTAGGCATGTTAAATAATGATTGTTTGCTGGATCCTGGTATACGACGGTTGCGAGGTTCCCGTGGTGCCCTTAGGGTCAGAAAATGCGCGAACGACAATGCTGCCTCGTGCCTACCAGGACCGTCCAACGTAAACGTTGGCACCAGACCGTTTAAATTAAGATTCCAGTAATTGCGGTAACTTCCGTAATAAAAGATCAGGTTTCTCTCGACTCTGTCTGCGAAAAGGTAGTTATTCCTCTCTCTCTGTCTGTCAGCACTCCACTAATGGGTGCCTGTCCATGCTTGGTAGATGACAACCGCGACCATAAACAACAAGTAGATTCGGAGAAACCAGAGAACCAGCAGCTCCGAGCGTCGCAAACGCCGCCGCGGGAGGCGCTGCTTCTTGGCTTCGGCAAGTTGGTCCGGCTCCAACGTCGAGAGCACCAGTTCTTCTTCCGAGAGATTTACCGCGTCATCCATTCTCCCCTCCGTCATCCAATCTAATTACTTTCCCAACGCAGCGAGCAGGCCTGGCGCGACAACGCTAATCCCGAACAGCACACCGGCACCAACTAAAAAGATAACAACAGCGGTCGCCAGCGCATTCGCCCAAAGGGGGCTGACAACGTCGCCCATAAGTTCGCGGTCATTCGCCAACATGAATAGAAATACGAGCGCCGGCGGCATCGCCAACACCGCAATCACGTTCACTATCAAAACGACATACACCAGCGGCAGACCTGGTATCAGCACGATCGCGGCTGCCAGAGCAGCCCACAAGAACACGACAGAGTAAAAAGCCTTCCCTTGGCGTACTGGTAGGTTGAGGCTGTGCGGCCTGGCCGCCACCTCGCCGAAAGCATAAGCGGAAGAGATCGAGATCGTGACGCAGGCCACCATGCCCGCTTCCACGATTCCCAGCGCGAACAGCGACGCTCCGAACCGGCCAATGAGCGGCTGAAGTGCCTGAGCAAACTCCGCTGCCTGGAAGTGTTGCGTGCTCATATGATGAATAAACAGCGGAGTTGTCGCAATCACAGTGGCTACGGCAGCGGCGGCCGCCAACGCGGCGCCGACGACGGTATCCAAGCGGCCAAAACCAACGTCCCGCTTCGTCATCCCCTTATCAACCGTCGCACTCTGTTGGAAGAAAAGCATCCAGGGGGTCACGGTGGCGCCGATATCGGCCAGCACAATCAGCAAGGTGTCTTCGTTCATCTTGGGAAGGGGCGTCCAGCTCGTGAGTGCGTGGCCGACAGAATGCCAGTTGGGCTGCGTCAGCAGGGCGACGGGCACGAACACAAGGTTGAAAGCAGCGATTGCAAGTGTGATTCGCTCCCAGGTCCAATACCGATGTGTCATCAGGGCGGTATATAGGAGGGCCAGCGAAGCGAGTACGGCGGCCCATGGCGGCACACCGAAGAAGCCAAGTCCGGCCCTTATGGCGATGAATTCGGTGATCAAGGTCAGGAAATTCCCAATACCCAAGTCGACCATCGAAAACCAGCCCCAAAAGGGACCAAAACGTTCGAAGATCAACTCGGCATGACCGCGATGGGTGGCGGCTCCAAGCCGCACAGTCATCTCTTGGACGATAATGGCCATCGCGAAAGTGAGAATGATGAAAGGAAGAAAGAAACCGATGCCAAATCTCGCGCCCGTTGCGGCGTAGGACAGCATGCTGGGCCCGTCATTTTCGCCCAACATAACTAATATGCCGGGTCCGACCAGTAGCCAGAGCAAGCGTAGCCGTGACAACCAAGTGCGGTGCAAACGAGCGGCTTGGACACGCGCCCGATCATGCGCACGATCGATATCTTCGTGCGTAATTACCGCCAGCCCCTGCATTTTTGAGCCTGCGAATGGTTTCATTTTAGCGTCCACAAAGCCGCGCCCAGGTCATTGTTGCGCCACGCGAGTTAGCCGAAGTGCATAGAGATCACTAAAGTACAATTAACGTTTTCGCGACTCGCTGGCATTGGCCGGGGCGACCCAGACCTTGTCGGCCGCCGGCCCTCCGATGGAAACCTTGTCTTTGTCTATGATCATGCTGAGCGTCTGGTCATAGTTGCGCTCTAATACCCGTACCCTGGCGCCTGGCCGGATCCCACGATCGTCGAGAAAACGCAGTAGGGCGCTGTCGAGTTCGTACACGCTGCTCACGTGGTAGTTCTTGCCAGGTTCAGCCTCGGACAGCAGACGTAAGCCGCGCCGCCTTCGCGCTTCTCCACGTTCCGGAACAACTGGGTTGCCATGGGGACAAGCCCCTGCCGGCCCCAGTTTTTTCGCCAGTTTCAGCTCGAATTCCGCGGAAACAGCGTGTTCAAGTCGTTCTGCTTCATCGTGTACCCGATACCATTCCATGCCGAAAACCTCGGCCAGCATGCGCTCAATCAAGTGGTGCCGCACCATGGTCCTCAGCGCCACCTCACGTCCTGCCGCAGTCAGTTCGATCCGACCGTGAGCACGCACGGTAACCAGACCATCACGCTTCAATCGACGTAGCGCCATCGTGACTGCCGGTGCAGACACCGAAAGCCGGTGCGCCAGAGTTGCAGAAATCACCTGTTCGCCCTCGCTCTCAGCCTCCAACACTGCCTTCAAGTAGTCCTCTTTGGAGATCGTTATCATCCGCATAGCCGCGTTCCGTCGTAGTATGTGCATTATATCTTAACTATTAACTATAGTTTACTGGAATTGACGGAACTGCGAACCACGGCCTCCCGTGTTCGAAGGGCGGCCGGCCTATCATCGGTTATAACTGGTTGCAGGTGTATCCGCGGTTTCGGACGTATTGTTGGGCGCCCTACGGCGATTGTCGCAACATCGCAAGCATTAAGTCGTTGCGCGGCGTCTGACTTCAGACATCAGCCGACGGGTAGTGTGAAATAGAAGAGAGAGCCTCGACCTACTTGGCTGGTGACAGCAATCGTGCCGCCATGCAGTTCCACGATGGCCTTGGCGATGGCGAGCCCCATCCCTGTTCCCTGCATCAGCATGCGCTGGTCTCGTCCGCGATAAAATTTCTCAAAGATCATCTGCTGCTCTGCCTCGTCAATTCCCGGACCCTGGTCCGCCACACTGGTGACGATTTCGCGGTCACGATGTTCGGCTGTGATCTGGATATGGCTGTTGGGCGGGGAGTATTTGCTGGCGTTGTCCAAGAGGTGGACAAGCACTTCGGTGATCCGCTCAACGTCTATTCGGACCGGTGGCAGGTTGTCCGGAATGCTTAACCGCAGGGCATGCTGCTCCAGAGAGTGTCTTAGCTTTTCAATTGCGGCATCTACCGGTTTTCGAACCGGCTGCACCTCCAGCTGAAGTTCAAGCTGATGTGCTTCCAATTGCGCGACTTCCGCTGCTTCACCGATCAGCCTATTGAGTCGGTCGCTCTCCTCATTGATCACAGCGAGCAAATCTCTGCGTTCGGGTTTGTCAAGTTCGGCGTCGGACAGGAGTGTTTCCGCCGACGCCTTAATAGAGGTAAGGGGCGTCCGGAACTCGTGCGTCACGGAATCCAGCAAAACAGAGCGGAGGCGGTCGCTCTCCCGCGCGGCCTCGGCCTTCGCCAGTTTTTCCACCGTGCTGGCCCGTTCAATGGCGATCGCTGTCAGGCTGCCAATGGCTTCCAGGGTTTCCCGCGACAGCTCACAGCCGGCCAAGCCGATGCTGCCCACCGAGCGAACGCCCATGCGGATGGGCATGAAAGAGAGACCTTGTTGACGGTCAAAAGTGGGTTCTCCGCGGCCGCTGATGGCCCTCAGCCGGGCGGGAGGGAACAGCGACCTGCTGCCCGTGTCGAGGTAGTATGTTTCGTCCCTGCTCTCCAGGAACATAGCCGCGCTGGTTGCGGAGAAGCAATCCACGATGTACCTCGGTATGACGTTGAGCAGTTCGAAAACATTGTCTGTGACCAGCAATTGCTGGCTAAACGCATACAGACGCTCAACTTCACGCCGGCGCTGATTCGACTCCATAGCTTGGCGGCGAGCCCGCTCGGAAAGCTGACTGGCAATGATTGCGGTGAAAAGGAATGCGAACAGGGCCACCCAGTTTTGCGGGTCTGCTATGGTAATTCGCAACACCGGCGGGAGGAAGAAGTAGTTGTACGCCAGGGTGGCGAGAATTGCCATGAAGATGGCGTAGCGAAGACCCCATGCGGCGGAGATCACCAGCACGGCAAGAAGAAAGGTAAATCCAACCGTTGTAGGATTAACGTGTAACCAGCGGAAGTATACAGCGGTAACGGCGCAAATCGCCGCCGCGGCAGCGGCGAAGCGGATTACCTGGTTTTTGTCAGCGGCCCGTTTCACGTGCCAGATTGTAACAATTTGACATTCCAACCGCTGGAGTGGTCGAAAGATGCCCAAGACA
>JAWOLO010000175.1:0-13170 GCA_033853375.1 Terriglobia bacterium | reverse complement strand
GTGGTTTGCCGCAGGTCGACGATGTTCATGGGTACGCGGATTTGGTGAGCCCCCGCCATGCTGCCTCTATCATAGCCGATTCGCGCGTAGGCGGCTGAGAAGGCACCAGTTGTGGGTGATACGAATCAGACACAAGGCCAATTGCTTAAGGGAGTGTGCGGAATTTGATGTGCTACGATGGCCTTCATCAAATTCGTTTACTAAGGAGTTGCACCTAAGAGGCGCCGCGCACCCAGCGGCTCAGGCGACGCATGCAAATTTTTTCCGAACTGCGCTATCCATCCCGTTGGTACACGAAATTACTGATGCTCCTGCTGGCGCTCGCGTTTTTTGCAGTGCTCGCGACGTCGGCCATCGCCGGATTCCTGGTCTACCGCATTGTCAAGCCACAGCGCAGTACTAGTGAAATCAGCCTGGCCAGCTTTCCTGGTCATCCTGAGGTCATGGATTTTCAAGTACCCGGTGTGGGCAAGCGGGAAGGATGGTTCTTCCCCGGGATCCGCCGCGGACCCACGATCGTTTTGTGCCACGGTTATGAATCCAGCCGCGGCGAATTGTTGACGCTAGTCTCCGCGCTGCAAGATCACGAGTACAACGTGTTTGTTTTTGATTTTGCCGCGCACGGCGCAAATGGCGGAGTTACTACGCTGGGTTATCGCGAAGCCGACGAGTTGCGCAAAGCCGTCGACACTCTTGCTGCCCGTGACGATCTGGATTCCACGCGCTTTGGATTCTGGGGCTACAACCTTGGGGCTTATGCTGCTTTGCGCGAGGCTGAGGGTGACAAGCGCGTTCGGGCGTTGGTGCTCGATTCGGTGTACGACGACCCCGAGCAAATGGTGAAAGTTGGCGTCGAACGCAATGGTCTGGGCACGTTTCCTTTTATGATTCGTGCCACGCAACTCGGCTTCGAGTATCTGAACAACAGCTACCGCCACGATCCTCCGCTCTCCAGCAAGCTGCTAGCGCTTAGTGGCGTGCCTACACTTTTCATTCAAGCAATAGATGATCCTGAACTTGCAGCCATTACTCGGGAGATGTTCATCAAGGCTCCTGAGCCGCGGGATCAGGTCCTAATTGCGCACGGCAATTTTGTTGGCCTGAGTGATCAGGAAAAGCGTGATTACGAAAACCGCGTGGTGTCATTCTTTCTTCTGCGCTTGCCCCCGAGTGCCGCCAAGCTGCTGCAGTGAGCCGGGCATGAGGATGCGATAGAGAAACACTCCGGTGGTCTGCTCATTGAAAGGCACTGGCTCGCACGCAAACGGGACGGGGTTCAAGTTTCTGCAGCGGGGCACATCCGTAAGCACATATTCTTTTCTGAAATTCTCCTGATTCCAATCTGGAATCTCTTGGTGCAAGTAGAAATTCATGCCGTAGTGTTGCCCCCGGCTCAGCCAACCCACAGCGACTTTGTTCAGAGGAATATTCTGTAGTTCCAACTGCCGGGCGATAGTTTTGCCGGAAGGATCGAACTTGAAGAACGACGGCGCAATAAAATAGGCGAGCATTGTGGCAGCAAGGATCGGCAAGACGCACGCGCCGGCCCGGAAAGGAAGGTAGGCCTTTTCGCGGGCGGCCCTGCCGAAAAAGGCTAAAAGCAAGTTTGCCGCTCCTATCAAAGCCACGATGACACATACTCCGGTGACAAATCTTGGATTCCCAGTGGAAAAATACGGAGCAAGAAATTCAATAAATGCGAGAGGAATGAACAAAAGTAGTGAGAAAAGCCATAAGGCAACACGGAGCACCCAGCGGGGAACCTTTGGCATTGCCGTGAGCGAATGAGCCAGGATCAAGACTAGGGCAGGAATCGCGGGAAGAATATAGCCAGGAAGTTTGGAGCGGGAGAAGGAAAAAAAGAGCAGGCAGAATCCCGCCCAGCAGGTCAGAAACCACGTCGATTCTTTCGCGGTACGCGCGCGCAAAAGGCGCGTAGCTCCGTGAATAGCACTCCAGAGAAAGACCACGGTCCAGGGAAGGAGGGCTACCAAGACTACGGGCACGTAAAACCAAAACGGCTGCACGTGCTGAAATTCAGGTGTCAGGTAACGTTTGAAATTGTGCTCGATGAGGAAAACGCGCAGGAAATCCGGGTTGCGGCGGGCGCAGAGGACATACCAGGGCAGGGCCGTCGCGCAAAAAGCAACAATCGCCACGGGATGAAGGAGCTGAAGCGCGTCGTGCCAGCGCTTCGTAGACCAAGCCCAAAAGAGTACGGCGCCACCACATAGAACGAGGGCAGCCGGGCCCTTGGCCAGAGTTGCGAGCCCCAAGAACAAGCCAAACAAAATGAGGGCGACCCACGGCATCCGCGGAAGAATGGGCGTGTTTTCGTTGCGCGTGAGCCCCAGCAACACGGCAGCGCAAACCATGGCGATCGCTAGCATGCCGCTAAAAGGCATATCTGTCGCGGCGGCGTGTGAAAAGCCAACCATGCCGACGGTCGTCGGCAGCAGAAGCAACAGCCACTGTGTGGCCTCTTCGCCGTAAAGACGCAGCGCCATCCAGGCCATTGCGAGAGTGGCGAGCAGCGCGGAAATTGCGCTGGGCAAGCGCGCGGCCGCTTCGCTCACCCCAAACCATTTAAAGCAAAGCCCCGCACTCCAGTAATAAAGTGGTGGCTTCTCGAACCAGGGCCTACCGTATAAACGAGGTGTAACCCAGTCATGCGTCTCCACCATGGCGCGCGCGATCCAGGCATAGCGCGGTTCGTCGGGTCCGATGAAGCCCAGCACGCCTAGGTGGCTGAAGTAACAAATGTAAAGTGTGGCGCAGAGGAGCACGCCCCAGACAATGAAAGCGCCTCTGGTCATGCTTGCATTCTGTGGTGTAGGTGTGATTCGTTTCTTCACAGAAAGGTGAGTCTAACATTGAACGTTCTTTCTTCTAGTGCGGGACCTCTTGCATACTGTCGCGCAATGACTTTTTCGTTCCATTTGGTTCCAGAATGAGGGACTGGCTCGAATACGCGGCGGTGTGGTTGATTATCAAGGCATTGGGCTTTTTGCCCAGGCCCGTGTCGCGTCGCTGTGCAGTTGCTTTCACACGATTTCTTTACGCTTTTTTGCCAAGATTGCGGAAGACAGCCGAGATCAACTTGCGTATTGCCTTCCCTGATTGGAGCGATGCGCAGCGACAAGCTGTAATTCGCGGGATGCTGCGCAATTTAGGTTGGATGGCTGCTGAATTTGCACGTTTTCCCAAATACACCACGGAAAACATCGAACAAATCGTCGTTTTGGACGGGCACGAGAATTTTCTCGATGGCCAACGTCGAGGCAAGGGCGTGCTCTATCTCACCGGACACATTGGCGCTTGGGAGCTTTCTTCTTTTGCGCACGCGCTTTACGGCTTTCCGCTGCACTACATGGCGCGCCCCATCGAAAATCGAAGGATCGACACGCTGGTCAATGGATATCGCTGCCTGTCTGGCAATCAGCCAATCTTCAAAAACGAATCGGCGCGGGTCACGCTAAGGGTCTTAAAAGATGCTGGGACGATTGGCATTCTGGCTGATCAAAACACCATGCCTTCGGAAGGCGTTTTCGTGGATTTCTTTGGGAAAGCTGCAAGCACAACGACGGGAATCGCACGCCTTGCGCTGCACACGGACGCCGCCGTTGTGCCCGGCTACGCCATCTGGGACGACCGGCTTGGCAAATGCCGTCTGCGTTTCGAGCCTCCGGTAGAGTTGATTCGAACCGGAAACGCTGAACGCGATATCCTCGAGAACACGCGGAGGTTTACAAAAGTACTTGAAGACATCATTCGAAAATATCCCGACCAGTGGGTTTGGGTGCACGGACGGTGGAACACGCGGCCGAGCGGCGAGCCGCCAGCATATGATTTTTCGTGAGGTTGAACATGAGACGAACAGCAGGAGAGTTGGCCGATGCGATTGATGCAACGCTCGAAGGCAACGGTTCCCTGGAAATTGCCGGGGTGGCTGCGCCTGAAAGGGCTGCGTCGCGCGATTTGATCTATGTTGAGTCCGCGAAGCATGCCGGCCGGGCGGCCACTTCGGCAGCGCTTTGTGTGATTACCTGCGAGGACGTGGGCTTGCCAGGGAAAACCGTGCTGCGGAGCGCCCATCCAAAGCTAGCCTTCGCGAAAGCCGCCGCTTTGCTCTTGGATCGTGCCCCGATTGCCTCGGGAATCCATCCGACCGCTATCGTTGCCCCCCTCGCGCGCGTTGCGGCAAGCGCCAGCATAGGTCCGTACGCGGTGATCGGAGAAGATGCACACATTGGAGCAGAAACTGAAATTGGCGCGCACTGCGTGATCGGCGCGGGGTGCTGGATTGGCGAGAACTGCCGCATTCATCCGCGAGTGACCTTGTATCACCAGGTTCGAATCGGCCATCGCGTGGAAATTCATTCCGGCGTGGTGATTGGCGCGGATGGTTTCGGGTACGCCTTCGGAGAAGGGAAGCATTGGAAGTTTCCTCAAGCGGGGATCGTGGAGATTGGCGACGACGTTGAGATTGGCGCGAATACGACGATCGATCGTGGCTCGCTCGAGGACACGCGCATTGCAGAGGACGTGAAGCTCGACAACTTGGTGCATATTGGCCATAACTGCCAAATCGGCGCGCACACCGTTATCGCAGCACAGGTAGGTTTCTCGGGCTCGTGCTGCGTCGGCAAGAACGTGATAATTGGCGGGCAAGCCGGATTTGGTGAACATTGCAAGCTGGAAGACGGTGCAATCATTGGAGGACAATCAGGAGTGTTGGGCGGAAAAGTCATTCACGGCGGCCAGCCCGTTTGGGGAACGCCGGCGCGCTCGCTCGAAAAGTTCAAAGAGCAATACGCCTTCTATGGCCGTCTCCCGGAACTGGCCGCGCGCATCAAAAGTCTAGAGGCCAAACTTGGCGCCAAATGAAAAAAACGGTTCGCCCCGTTGGCGCGTCATTGTTGTCGGCGGTCACACGCGCAGCATCGGCAAGACGCAACTCGTCTGCGACGTGATTGCTGCTTTCCCCGAGGCAAACTGGATCGCAGGGAAAATTACACAATACGGGCACGGCGTCTGCGCGCAGAACGGGGAGAACTGCGACTGCGCTCCGACCGAACATGTTTGCGCGCTCGACTGGGAAACGCATTCCGATAACGGGACAGACAGCGGGCGTTTTCTTGCTGCCGGCGCGCGCCGATCGTTCTGGCTTCGCACCAAGCAAGGATTCTTAGCCGAAGGGCTTCCCTTGTTGCGGGCTGCACTCCGGCAGGTCTCAACGGACAAAAGTGGCGAGGCGCTTCCACTGATTCTTGAAAGTAATTCCTTGCTGCAATTCTTGAAGCCGAGCTTGTATTTCGCCGTGATCGATCCGGCGAAGGAGGACTTCAAAGATTCCGCGCGTGCCGTGCTGGATCGCGCTGATGCCTTGGTGCTTCGTGGCTCCGCCAGTGCGTTTTCCGCCACGGCCCCTGCTTGGACGAAGCTCCCCTCGCGGTTGCTCCGCGAAAAACCTTCCGTCTCGCAGCAGGAAGGAGAGCCGCTTCCGCAGCCGCTGCGTGTATTGGTGCAGCGAACGTTGGAATCTTCCGGGACTGTTTCAATTTGACAACTTTGCGTTTACTGGACGGCATCTTAACCGTTGACCCCTAGCATTAGCCCAGCGATAATCGGAAGTACCGATGTTAATGGAACGTCTATCGCTTCCTGGCTGTGTTCCAGTGCAAGTGACAGGGAGCACGGCAGTTAGGTGAATGAAAGTCAGGAGCTAATAAAGTTGGTACGACGGGTTGGGCCAGCCTTTGAACCCGTCAAATTTACGTGTTGCTCTGGGGGGAGCATTTATGGCTTCATTTGCCCGCGTAGGAGAGGAACCTGCCGCCGCAGCGGCGCCATTCTCGTGGCAGGAGCAAGAGTGGGCGGAGCGCCTCGAAAAGTCGATTGAGCGCGGCGCCAATCACCTTCTTTCCCTTCAAGCGGGGCCGGGTTACTGGCAGGGCGAACTTGAAGCCGACTCCACTCTGGAATCGGATTACATCTATTACCTGCACGTCCTTGGCAAAGCGGATCCGGAGCGCATCGCCAAGCTGGCAAATTATGTTCGGCAGCGCCAACTTCCTGACGGTGGATGGAACATCTATCCCGGTGGGCCGTCGGAATTAAATGCCAGCTGCAAGGCGTACTTCGCTCTAAAGCTGGCGGGTGATTCGCCTTATGCGCCGAACCTGGTGCGCGCGCGGGAAATGGTGCATCGCTTGGGAGGTCTCGAGCATTCCAATTCCTACGTCCGTTTTTATCTTGCTCTGGTGGGAGCAGTGAGTTGGGATCTGGTCCCGTCTATCCCGCCGGAGCTGATGCTCATTCCACATTGGTTCATCTTTAACATCTACGAAATGTCTTCGTGGACTCGTGGCATTGTGATCCCCATGGCGATTTTGTCCTCGCTGCGGCCCAACTGGAGGTTGCCCGAGCGCGCGCGTGTTGACGAGCTATTCAAAGATCCTGAGCACAAAACGGCCGCCTTGGACTGGAGCGACCAACTCTTTTCCTGGAAAAACGTTTTCCTAGCGGTGGACCGCGCCTTAAAGCTGTACGAGAAGTCGCCTTGGAAGCCGTTCCGTCAGCGAGCTCTCCGGGAAGCCAAGTCCTGGATGCTGAATCATATCGAACGCACCGAGGGACTCGCGGCCATCTATCCAGCAATAATGAATTCCATTTTTACGCTGATGGCACTCGGACATGGTCCGGACGATCCTCTCACCTTGCGCGAAATCAAGGAATTCTCGCGGTTTGAAATCGAAGAAGAGGGCACCATCCGCATGCAGCCATGTGTCTCGCCGGTCTGGGACACCTGCATCGCCATGGTCGCCCTCGAAGAGGCGGGTCTTCCCCCTGATCATCCGGCTCTCGTGAAAGCTGCGGAATGGCTTCTCTCAAAACAAGTGCTTGGTCCGGGCGATTGGCAAGTCAAGAACAAGGACGCTGAGCCAGGTGGCTGGGCATTTGAATTTCGCAACGACTTTTATCCGGACGTGGACGATACCGCCTTTGTGCTGATGGCGCTTCAGCGCGTGAAGTTTCCTGAACCTGCGCGTATCGAAGCCGCCATGCGCCGTGGCATTCAGTGGCTTCTCAGCATGCAGAATCGCGACGGTGGATGGGGCGCCTTCGATCGCGACAATGACCGCAAGTTTCTCTGCAACATTCCCTTTGCCGACCACAACGCCATGATTGACCCCTCGACGGCGGACGTCACCGCGCGCGTCGTCGAGTGTCTTGGCCGCTACGGCTGGACTGCTGAACACCCCGTCATCCAGGGCGCCGTAAAGTTTTTGCTGAAGGATCAATCTCAAGACGGCTCCTGGTTTGGCCGGTGGGGCGTGAATTACATTTACGGTACAAGCGGCGTCCTCCGCGCTCTAGAAACCGTTTCCCTCGCCACTCGTGAATTTTGCCAGCGCGCCGTCAACTGGCTTCGCAGCGTACAGAAAGTTGACGGCAGCTTCGGCGAATCGCTTCTTAGTTATGACGTGCCTTCGACCAAGGGCCAAGGTCCCAGCACTGCTTCGCAAACCGCTTGGGGCCTTATCGGACTGCTTGCGAGCGCGGGCACCAAGGACCCCGCGGTTGGTAAAGCGGTTGCTTATCTGGTTCATCGACAGCAGGCCGATGGCTCATGGAGCGAACCCGAATTCACCGGCACCGGTTTTCCTGGCGTCTTTTATCTGAAATATCACCTGTACCGGAATTCGTTTCCGGTATATGCGCTCGCGCGCTATTCCAATCAATCACGCAAAGTCGAGGACTACGCCGCCGTGAAATTTCAGCCCAGCGAATTCCGGCAGCGCAGCGGGATTTAACCGGCATGATGCGCTTACCAGCGCGGCTTACTGCAAATTTGGCGAGGGCTCGAATCGCGCAGATTCTTAAATCGGCGCCCGAGAGCTCTCTTCTTCATTGCGTTGATCCTGCAGAGGTGCTCCATGCGCACTCGGACGCCCCCGTTTCCTATAAAAAAATGCAGGAGCTCATCCCGAACCCTGCTCCGGTGATTTGGATTGGCGGCAGCGAGCCGTTGCTTCATGCAGGCATCGGGCATTTCGTGCGCGTACTTACGCAAAGCGGTCATTTTGTTTTTCTCGAAACCGATGGAACGCTCCTGCGTCGGCGCATCCACGAATTTCAGCCTATGCCTGAATTGTTTCTGACCATACGTCTCAACTCGCTCCGAGGTTCAGAGTCTTCGCTGGCTGTCGAGGGACTTCGGGCTGCGCAACTCTCCGGATTTCTCACCGTCATTCATTCGGACATTCGCAAAGATGGTGAGCTTGCGCAACTTACGGCTATCCGCGCACTCCTTTTGGAAAAAGATCCGGACGGCTGGCTGATTACTGCAGGAACTGCCGACGAGATTACTGCTCGCAGAACTGGCGAGGCTCGGGTTTTGATCCCCAGCAGTTTTTGGCGTCAATTTTCCGAACATGTCGAGGAGGCTCTTCTGTCACAAACGCAAGGCAGGGAAGCGCGGGATGTTCGCGTCACTGCCAAAGAAGAGTCACATGCGGAAGCGCACGAAGAAGGCGTAGGAATCGCATGACCACGCTAGTGACAGGCGCTTCCGGCTTCCTGGGCAGCCACGTCGCGCGTCAGTTGGTAGCGCGGGGCGAGGACGTGCGCGTGATGTTGCGCGCTTCGAGCACCAATCGTGCGATCGCCGATCTCTCGCTCGAATATGTCACTGGTGATTTGCGTGATCCCGCCTCGGTCGCACGCGCAATGCACGGTGCTAAGCGCGTTTTCCACGTCGCTGCGGATTATCGTTTGTGGGCCAAGCGCAAGAAGGACATTTACGATTCCAATGTGGGCGGCACCAAGAATCTTCTCGACGCGGCGATGCGTGCGGGAGTCGAGCAATTCATTTATACAAGCACTGTTGCGACGATCGCTGTCGATCGCCCGCAGCATCCCAACGAATTCACCGACTCTCGGCTCGAAGAAATGGTCGGCCATTACAAACGTTCCAAATGGATGGCCGAGCAGGAAGCGCTGAAAGCTGCGAAGGCTGGCATGCCCGTCATTGTCGTGATGCCCACAACGCCCGTGGGCCCGTGGGATTGGAAGCCCACTCCAACGGGGAAAATCATCCTCGATTTTCTGAATGGCAAGATGCCGGGTTATGTCGAAACGGGACTGAATTTTGTTGGCGTTGAGGAATGTGCCGCGGGCCACCTGCTGGCTGCGGAAAAAGGAAAAGTCGGCGAACGCTATCTTCTGGGGGGCGAGAACCTGACTTTGAAACAATTGCTCGATACTCTCTCTCGAATTACGGGTCTGCCTGCGCCGAGGATGAAAATTCCTCATGGCCTCGCTTTGGGTGTAGCGTACGCCAATACCATGTTTTCCAGGCTGATCGGCCGTGAGCCTGGCATTCCGGTCGAAGGCGTGAAGATTGCGCGGCACATGATGTTCGTGGATTGCTCGCGGGCGCAGCGCGAGTTGGGTTTCAAAGCGGGCCCGGTGGTTGCTGCACTGGAGCGCGCCGTGCGCTGGTACGCGGCCAACGGCTACGTCGCCGAAAGCCGCGCGAAAAAAATAGCGCGCCCACGCGCCGCATAGGTTGGATTTGTCGCTTGAAGTGATTTTGTAGGGGCGCAACATGCTGCGCCCCAGTTGCTAACAGAGTGTCCGTGAGAATCCTTGTCACTTTCGCCGTCGACGCTGAGTTCGCCCCCTGGCGTAAGCTACGCGATTTTCGAAGGAAGACGATTGCGAACAAGCGTGTTCCTTTTTTTTGTGGAGCACTTGGGGAAGATAGCGTTGAGGTCTTGCTTACAGGTATTGGCAGTTCGATGTGTAAAGAATCCCTTGCCGAGTATGACGCCTCGCATGGCGGAAAGCCGGACTGCCTCATTTCCTCGGGGTTAGCCGGGGCCCTAAAGGAAGCGTTGAAACCGGGCGATCTCTTTGTGCCCGAAACGGTAAGGACATTGAAGAATGATGCGAACGCGCAGTCGGATACAATTCTCCGAGAAAGAGCGGTTGCGAGAGGGGCGGTTCCGATTGATACGCTAATCACCGCGACACGGCTTGTCTCATCCGTTGAGGAAAAATCTCACCTTGCATTTTTCGGTGAAGCTGTGGATATGGAATCGGCAATCATCATGGCGCATTTTGCCGATACGGCATTCCCGAAAGTAGCAATACGCGCGATCAGCGACGCGGCAGATGAAGATCTTCCAGTCGATTTTGACAGGTGTTTGACCCCGCAAGGTGCCATTAAGCCGCTGCGCCTCGTGAACGCAATTGTGCGGCGGCCAGGTAGTCTGCCCAATCTGGTAAGGTTTGGCCGACAGAGTAACGATGCTGCCCGGAAGCTTGTTACCTTCTTGGACCAATTTGTCGCTGCAATATCCAATGTCCGAGAAAGGGTTCCAGCTGTATGAGTTCGCTTGGCACCATTGCCAAATCAACGAACACATTCGGCGTCATCCCTAAGACTATGCGCGCGGGCGTCTTCCGCAAAAAAGGCGTCGTCCGCGTGGAAGAGGTTCCTGTCCCCGAAGTACGCGACGGCGAAGTCCTAATTAAAGTCGCAGTTTGCGGTGTCTGCGGCACGGACATCAAGAAAATCTTCCATCGTTACGTAGAACCGCCGCAAATCCTGGGCCACGAGCTCGCTGGCACGGTCGTCGCTGTCGGCCGCGGCGTCACGAAATGGAAGCCCGGCGACCGCGTCATGAGTTTTCATCACATCCCTTGCGGCAAATGCTTCTACTGTGAGCGCCGCCTGTTCTCGCAGTGCAAGCAATACAAGACCACCGGCCTCACCGCCGGCTTCACTCCTAATGGCGGCGGTTTCGCCGAATACGTGAAAGCCATGCCCTGGGTCGCCGAGCGCGGCATCGTGGCGCTCCCCGACGACGTTACGTTCGAAGAAGCCACCTTCATCGAGCCTATCAACACGATTCTGAAAGCTGTCCAGAAAGCTCGCGTCGCCGCTGGCGAAACCGTGCTGGTTATCGGTTGCGGTCCCATCGGTTTACAACTCCTCATGGTAGCGAAGCTCGCAGGTCCTCGGCTTTATACCAGCGATCCCATGGCCGTACGCCGAGCCAAGAGCCTTTCCTTAGGCGCGATTGAGTCGTTTGACCCCAGTGGTGGTAAGCTGGTGGATGAAATCAAGGCCCGCACCGAGGGGCGAGGGGCTGATGCTGTCCTAGTGGCGGTGGCGCATCCCACGGTGGTCGTGGAAGCGCTGGCTGCGGCGAGGCCTGGTGGGCGAGTCCTTTTGTTCGCCGCAAATGATCCTGTCACTAAGATCGAATTTCCCGCAGCGGCTGTGGGGATTGACGAAAAAGAAATTCTAGGCAGCTACAGCGCCGCCGTGGATATTCAAGAGGCAGCGGCGGAACTGGTGCTTCGCAAGAAACTTCCGGTAATGGACATTGTGACGCATCGGTTTCCGTTGGATAGAATTCAGGAGGCCCTAGAGCTTGCTGCTCGGCCCACGGAGGAATCGCTCAAGGTTTTGATCACTCACGCATGAGGACCACCGATAAGAAAACGGAGCCAGGCGAAGAATTGAAAGCTGCACTCACGCGCGTCACGGTGCCATCGAAAATGACGGCGGCCGTGCTTTATGGCAGCGAAGATCTTCGCATTGAAATGATCGACGTTCCTTCCCTGGCCGCAGACGAAGTGCTTCTACGCGTGCGGCTTGCACTTACCGACGGTACGGATCTCAAAGTTTGGAAGCGCGGCTATCACGCGCGCATGATTCAGCCGCCTGCGGTTTTCGGCCACGAACTGGTTGGCGACATCGTTGCCGTAGGCAAACGCGTTGATCCTCGTTGGCGCATGGGCATGCGTGTGGTGGCTGCGAATTCTGCGCCCTGCCTGCGCTGCTATCACTGCCGCCGTGGACAGGAAAATCTCTGCGACGACCTGCTCTTCAACAATGGCGCTTACGCCGAATACATGCGCATTCCCGGCCGCATCGCCGTGGAAAACATGCTGGAAGTGCCGCACTCCGTGGACGACCAAAGCGCTGCGCTCGCGGAGCCGCTTGCCTGCGTGCTGCGGGGCATCCACGAAATGGAATTGCGCACTGGTGACGCAGCTGCAGTGATTGGTTGCGGGCCCATCGGTCTAAAGTTTGTTCGTATGCTTTCGCGCCGCGGCGTTCGAGTCATCGCTCTAGCGCGCCGCCCCGCGCCTCTTGACGTGGCCAGGCGTCTCGGAGCAGTAGCAACGATCAATGTTACCGAGATCGATGACGTCGTTGCCGCTGTGAAAGCTCTTACGGAGGACCAGCGCGGTCCCGATGCTGTCGTCGAGGCCGCGGGCAACCCCGCTACCTGGAGCATGGCGCTGGCTATCGTTCGCCGTGGTGGCGTCGTGAATTTTTTCAGCGGCTTGCCTTCGGGCACGCATATCGAAATTGAGCCCGCGGCCATCCACTATTCGGAAATCAAGCTCGTCTCCACTTTCCATCACACGCCGCGTTTCTTCCGCGAAGCCCTGGAAGCGATTCGCCGCGGAGACATTTCCGCGCACGATTTTGTCACCGAAGAAATTCGTCTGGCGGACTTGCCGCAGGCCTTCGAGCGCATGAAGTCACGCAGCGGCGAAATCAAGCTGGCTGTACGGCCCTAGTTTGCACGTGCGAACCGCGCCCACCCGTCAATCCACGCGAAGCGAGGAATCTCTCCGCTAATGCTGACTCGCGGCGAACTCGAAATCATGCGCAACGCTCCGCCAGCGGGCTGCTCTCCAGCGGTCGCGCAGGAGTACACGCGCTGGCTCGCCACGCATCACTACGAGAATTTCAATGTTGTCTCCTGGCTCTTGCCCAAGGCCCTTCACCAGCATTTCTACAACGTCTACGCCTACTGCCGCTGGGCAGACGATCTCGGTGACGAAGTTCCAAATCCGATGCGTGCCCTGCAGCTTCTCGATTGGTGGGAGCGTGAACTCGATCTTTGTTACGAAGGCAAGCCGTCTCACCCAGTCTTTGTCGCATTGCGCCAGACGATTCTTGCTAAGGATATTCCCAAGGAGCCCTTCGCCGATTTGCTAAAGGCGTTTCGCCAAGATCAAACTACGAAGCGTTACACGAATTGGGACGGCGTTCTCGGCTATTGCCTCTACTCCGCGAATCCTGTCGGCCGCCTAGTGCTTTACCTCTGCGGGTATCGCGACGAACAGCGCCAG
>JAWOLO010000174.1:0-5171 GCA_033853375.1 Terriglobia bacterium | reverse complement strand
ACCGCTGCCGCGCGCGAGATCTACAATGCGGTCAAAGGGGCCGCCAAGGAAGACCTCGATTATTCGGCGGTCATGAAGTTCTGGAAGCGTTGAATCTTCCATCGCCTCCCGCTCACGAGTTTTGGCCTAACGTGAAGTGCAAGGTCACCAGCATATCCACGGCCACTGGCTGCCCATTGAGCAGCGTCGGTTCATATTTCCACTGCTCCAGAGCTTGCTCCGCCGCCTGCACCAGCAGCGGGTTGCCGGACACGACTTTCATTTGCGTTACTTTTCCTTTGGTGTCGATCACGCTGTCAATCACCACGTCGCCTTGAATTCTCGCCTGCTTCGCAAGCGGCGGATACGCTGGCTGCACCTTTTCAACCAAACGCGGTGCTTGCACTCTGCCCCCCACACGGTAGGGTCCTTTGTGAACGGGTTTTGGCGGAGGCGGCGGTGCCGGTGCGTTGCCACTGCCCCCCAAAATGCCGCCTAGCACTCCTCCCATTTGGCCGCCTGGAACGCCGCCAACCACGCCACCCGCTACACCGCTCGCCGCAGCGGGAGGTGGAGCTTCCTCCTTCACTTGCTCAATCTTTTTGGGAATGAACTTGGGCGCAAACAGCTTGCCTGCCGTGAAGAAAGATCTTGGCGGCTGCTTGATCATGTGTACCGCTGCCGGCGGCGGAGGTGGCGGGGGAGGAGGAGGGGGCGCTACGAGAAATGTGTTCTGGAACTGCTTGATATTGATGACCTGCGTGAAATACAACGGCAACAAGATGAGAATAGCGACAACGAAACTGTGTCCCAGAACGGAAACAAAAAAATCCACCAAAGTGCGCGGTTTTTGCATGTGGGCCGTGCCCACCATTCCTTCCGCGAGTTTCGCTTCTACTTTCTTTTCCGGCAGCCAAGAGGTTTTGCCTGCATTCCTGGCTTGAGAATTACCCGGCGCTTCCATGACCAGCCCTTCCAGCTCTTTGTACATAAGGTCTCCCTTCTTGCGCCGCGCTGGTTGTTGAAGACACGGCTGGGCCTGCGGCGCAGATTGCCGCTTGGCCTACGGGTCGGTTTCGCGTTCGGGGAACTTACGGAGCGAGACGGCTGGAAGAGGTTTATCTGAAGGAAGCGCTCTGTTCGACAGGGCCGTCTACGCTCGTTACGGGATTTGGGTTCCCGGTCGAACTTCTCGGCCATTGCTGGTCGGCCCGGCCCGAGGCGCGGGCTCACTCATAGTGTATCGTAATACGATATAAATGTCCAGCCGGCTTCTCCATGCCGCTTCTGCAATCACCTCGCCGGACGCCAGCCACAAATAATTCGGCATTTGCCTTCCGCCTTCGCTACTATCTCCATCAAATTTGTTTTCTATTGCTGACATAAAGAGGTGCTTCGTGAAAATTGGTTTTCTCGGCCTTGGCGATATGGGCCAGGCCATTGTTCCGCGCCTGATCGCCGCCGGCCACACGGTTATCGGCTGGAACCGCACCAGGGAAAAGGCCCCGCCTCTGCTCCAGCGCGGCATGCTCTGGGCTGGCTCGCCCCGCGATGCTGCACGCCAATCCGAAATTGTCTTCTCCATTGTCACGGACGCTGCCGCCGTCCGCGCCCTCGCTCTCGGCGAAAACGGCGTTATCGCCGGCCTGCACAAAGACGCCGTGTACCTTGACATGAGTACGATCGATCCCGAGGCCAGCCGTGCCATCGCCGCCGAATTTGCGAAAGCCGGCCTCACCATGCTGGACGCTCCCATTTCCGGCACCACACTCACGGTCGGCCAAGGAAAGGCTTCCCTCATGGTTGCAGGTGACAAAGCCGCATTCGAACGCGTCCAGCCCGTGCTTCAGGCCATCGGCCCGACAGTCACCTACATCGGCGCGCAAGGCCTCGCCGTGCAACTCAAAGTTGCTCTCAACATGACGCTAGTCATTGAGGTGATCGGTTTCTGCGAGGGCGTGGCGCTTGCCGAGAAAGGCGGAGTCCCGCGCGAAGTTGCCGTCGACGCGTTTCTCAAAAGCGTGGTGGCTTCGCCGGTCCTCAGCTATCGCGCCCCCCTCATTCTCGAAGGCCATCTTTCCGACGCTACTTACGGCAACGTGAATCTTCAGCAGAAGGACATGCTGCTTGCGCTAGACCTTGGCCGCAAAATGGGCGTGCCCGTTCCGTTGGGCGCGGCTGCCAATGAAATGCTGAATGCTTGCCGCGGCCTCGGCCTCGCGCACCGCGATTTTGTCGCGGTGTACGAAGTCTATCGCCGCCTGGGAGGGATGTCGCAATGAAAATGAAACCCTACCGCACGAATCTCCGTGATGTTCCCTGCGTCAGCGGACTCAAGCGCGACGAAGGTTGGATCGACATGCAGGTCCGCTTCCTCATCGACCAAAAATCCGCCGGCTCGGACAAGCTCTTGGTCGGCTGGACCGTGCTTCCGCCCGGTGCCCGCCACGACAAGCATCGCCATCCCAACGCCGATGAATTCTTTATCGTCGTTCAGGGGAGCGGGTTCATCTACACCGATACGGGCCGCGAGCCTTCCAGCCAGGGTGACGTGATTTTCACGCCCCGCGGCCATTGGCACGGTTTCGACAATACGGGTAGCGAGGATGTTGTCCTTGTCTGGGGCTGGAGCGGCGCTGGCTCGCTCGAAGCCGCCGGCTACGAAATCCCGCCCGAAGGCTACTGATTGTTTTATGGCGGCTGGACCTACGCCTGCACCTTGGGATGACCCACGCATCGCGCACGGGATGGCTGTGCAACTTCGCCTTCGCCGCAAGTTGCTTGACGCCGGTGAAAAGCCTCTCGGCTGGAAACTCGCTTTCGGTGGTCCCGCCGCGATGGAGCGCCTCCACACCAACGCTCCCTTGGTGGGCTTCCTTCTGCAAAGCGCCCTTTTGCCTTCGGGCTCCACTTACTCTATCGCCCATTGGAAAAAGCCCGCCGCGGAACCGGAGATTGCCGTCCATCTCGGCAAAGACTTGCCGGCCAATTCCGATCGCAGCACCACAATTGCCGCCATCTCTGGTCTCGGCCCAACCATAGAACTCGCTGACGTCGATCATCCCTCCGACGATGTCGAGGGCACGCTCGCCCGCAATATTTATCAACGTCACCTGATCCTCGGACCCAGCGATACCACGCGCGCCGGAGGCAATCTGGACGGCCTCGAGTGCCGCGTCTATCGCAATGGCGCGGAGATTGCCAATATCGCGGATCCGCAATCGCTGCAAGCCCTCACTGGCGAACTCATCGACAACGTGCACCACGTCGCGAATCTGCTCGCTGTTTTCGGTGAAACTCTACGGGCTGGCCAAATCATCATAGCCGGATCCCTCACTCCTCCACTCTGGGTCGTCTCAGGCGAAGAAATCGTCTTGCATTTCGGGACCCTCGATCCCGTCTCCGTCCGCCTCGCCTGAAACTAGCTGATCCCGTCTGCTATACTCCCCGCATGAAGAAACTAAAATCTGAAAAACGCAGCTCTTCCGCAAAACGCAAAGGCCCTCCGAAAAATGTAGAAGAATATCTTGCGCGTACCCCTGAACCGGCCCGCAGTGCCTTGAAGAAAATGCGTGCTGCGATTCGCCCTGCCGTGCCGCGCGGAGCCGCCGAGACGATCAGCTATGGGATTCCCGCGTTCAAGTACAAGGGAATTCTGGTTTGGTTCGCGGCGTTTTCTGACCATTGCAGCCTGTTCCCTACCGCCGCGGTCATTGCCAAGTTCAAAAGCCAACTGAAAGGCTTCTCCATTTCCAAAGGGACCATCCACTTTCCCTTGGACAAGCCCCTGCCGGTTCCCCTGATCAAGAGAATCGTGAAGGCCCGCGTCGCGCAACTCGAAGCCAAGCACAGCCGTTGATCGCGTTACCGCTCTTAGTTCTTTAATTCTGTCGGAGCTAATTAGCTTGGCTGGTACCTTTGCCGCCGGGGTTGGCGACGAACTTGGGCGGCGTGGCCTCGTTGGCGAATTGGAAGCCGGTCAGATACGCCAAGCGCAGAATCTTGGCCATCTTCACGTAATTGATTTTGTCGGCGGTGTCCGTGGTGTGGTGGTAATCGGGATGAAAGCCGGTGAACCACCAAAACGACGGAATGTTGTGCAGCACAAACGGGAATTGGTCGCTGCGGAAGAAAATGTTCAGCGCGTAGTCTCGATCGAAGCGGTAGTCCAAATCGAGGCCCACGTATTTGTTTTCTTGCACCACCGTGCGGTTGTAATCGGGGCTGTACGACGCACCGATGAGGTTGAGCCGGTTGGTGGTGTCGGCGGGAATGTCGATGAGCCCCTTCGTCTGATCGCTTTCGGTTTCGTTGCGCCCGATCATGTCAAAGTTAACGACAGCGCGCGTGGTCTCCAGCGGCCGCAGCGGATGCGCTGCCATGTAGAAGGAGCCGAGCAGGCCGCGCTCCTCAGCCGCGTAAACGACAAAGAGCAGCGACCGCTTTGGTTTCTCGCCATGCGCGGCGTTGGCCGCGAAAGCGTGCGCCAACGCCACGACACCCACCGTGCCCGAACCATTGTCATCGGCGCCGTGCCAGATTTGGTCGCCGCTGGTGCCGTCATGATCGTGGTGGCCCGAGAAGAGGATGGTCTCTGCCTTGAGTTTCGGGTCGCTGCCTTCGAGCAAGCCCGCAACGTTGTAGGTCGTGCCGGTGTGCACGAACAAATTGCGGTAATGCAGCGTGACTTGCGTGTCCGGCAGCGCGCGCGATTGCGGCTTCAGGTCGCGATCGATGGCCGCTTGCAACTCTGAAGGAGCGACGCCTGCCGTAGCGAAAAGCTCCTTGCCAACAGCATCGGAAATGATCGCCGCGGGCGTGTGCAGCGCGTCCTCAGCAAGCGCCTGCGAAGGAAGCGGCACCGCGCGCGTGATGGAGCCGCCAATTCGCGCGATGCGCTCCTGATTGGAGGGATGCTTGCGATTCGGCTCCGCAACAATCAAGACGCCGACCGCGCCATGCTCCTGCGCGTTCAGGATTTTGACGCGTCCCGTGGCGTAGCGCGTGTTGCCGGTGCCGTTGAAAATCGAGTTGGGATCCGTCTCCTGTGGTTCGTGGTCGAGAATCAGCACGATTTTTCCGTGCACATCGATTCCCTGGTAGTCGTCGTAGTGCAACTCCGGCGCGGTGATGCCATAGCCCGCAAAAACCACGTCCGCGGTCACATCCACGTCCGAGTGGTACGAGCCAAA
>JAWOLO010000173.1:0-10274 GCA_033853375.1 Terriglobia bacterium | reverse complement strand
TTCCCATCGCCGGCAGCGCGTACACCTACACGTACGCGACGCTGGGCGAACTCGTTGCATGGATCATCGGTTGGGACCTAATCCTCGAATACGCCGTTTCCAACATGGCGGTTGCCGTCGGCTTTTCTGCATATATTGACAGCCTTTTGGAAACCTTTGGCGTTCACCTGCCCGTTGCGTTAAGCACGCCCGCATATTCGCCGGCAACGGGATGGGCTTTTCATTTCAACCTAGTCGGCTTCTTGATTGTCATGCTGCTCACAGTTCTGCTGGTTTTGGGTATTCGTGAGTCTGCCGGCGCGAACAGCATCATGGTGGCCATCAAGCTCGTCGCCATTTTTCTTTTCATCGTGTTCGCGTCGAAATACATCAAGCCGGTGAACTGGCACCCGCTCATGCCAAACGGCTGGCAGGGCGTTCTGACCGGAGGCGCCATCGTTTTCTTCAGCTACATCGGATTCGATTCTGTCTCGACGGCCGCAGAGGAATGCAAGGACCCAAAGCGCGACCTCCCGCTAGGTATTATGGCTTCTCTGTTTGTATGCGCCACGCTGTACGTTGGCGTAGCCGTTGTCTTGACCGGCATTCAGCCTTATCACATCTTCAAAGGAGATGCCGCGCCGGTGGCGACGGCGCTGCACAACATTGGGCTGGATCGCTTGCAACAATGGGTGACCGTCGGCGCGCTGATGGGAATGATCTCCTCCCTGCTCGTTTATCAGCTCGGCCAGGCGCGCGTGTGGTTTGCGATGTCGCGCGACGGCCTGCTTCCCAGCGTATTCTCGAAAGTGCACAAACGGTTTCGCACGCCGCATGTCGCCACATGGGTTGCAGGAATCTTTGTTGGGATCCCTGCCGGAATTTTTGATATCGGGACGCTCGCAGATCTTTCCAACATAGGCACTCTGTTTGCTTTCTTGCTCGTTGCCATCGCCGTCCTAATTCTTAGAAAGTCTCAGCCTCAGCGCCCGCGCGGTTTTCGCGTGCCGCTAGTGCCTTTCATCCCGATCCTCTCGATCCTCACCTGTCTCTTGCTCATGGCCAGCCTGACGCTAGAGAATTGGATTCGCTTTTTCGTGTGGCTGGCCATTGGACTCGTCATCTATTTTCTTTATAGCCGCAAGCGGAGCACCCTGGCCCTGCCCACGCCCCAGTGAGGAAGGCTGCGAGATGGATTGGAAACTAGCCGGAAATTGGAGAACGCATGCAATCGCTCTGATTGTGGCGACCATTGCATTTGCCGCGTTCCCCCACTGCGCCCAAGCTTGGGGCAGGAATGCACACCGACTCATTGTCAATAAGGCCGTGGACACGCTGCCCGCTGACGCTCGTCCTTTTTTTGAAGCCAGCCGCAACCTTTTGACGCAACACGTGACCGACCCGCTCGATGCACTTGCGAAAAATCCTGCTGAGAGGCGCAATGACTTCATTGCCTTGGACAAATACGGCCGTTTCCCCTACGAAGCATTGCCGCGCGGCTATAAGGCGGCAGTCACGAAATTTGGCAGATTGAAATTGGAAGCCAACGGCCTCCTGCCGTGGCAGATCGGTGTATACAGCGAAAAACTGACTAACGCATTTAAAGCAGGAAAATGGGAGGAGGCGAGGCTGGATGCAGGCATCCTTGCCCATTACGTGGCTCAGGCACACGATCCTTTCAGCACGACCGATAATTTCGACGGCCGCTTGAGCGGGCAAGCGGGAATTAACGAGCGTTTTGGCAGTACATTAATCGACCGATACTCGTCATTTTTCCCCATGCGTCCCAACGATGCATCCTTTATCAGTGACCCTACCGACCATGCATTTGACGCCTGCCTTAGCGCTCACCGCTGGCTCGAATCGATTCTTTTGGCCGACCGCAACGCTCTTCGCGGAGAGAATTCTTACACGGATAACTATTACGATCGCTTCTACAATGAAGCGGGAGCTATTCTCATCCGCCAGCTCTCGGACGCCGCGACGGATGTCGGCTCCTTCTGGCTTACCGCTTGGAACAACGCGGGCCGGCCGGCTCTGCCGCACTGATTCTCAAGGATGTCACTTCCTGAACTTTCTCCCCGAATCGCCTCGCTTCCCAAAGCCGAGCTTCATCTGCACCTCGAAGGCTGCATTCCTCCTGGCACGGCGCGCGCACTTATGGCTCGTCACGGCGTCAAAGCCACGGAGCAAGAAGTCCGTCAGCGCTACGCCTTCCGCGATTTCCCCGGCTTTCTTGAAACCTACAAATGGCTGACGTCGTTTCTGCGCGAACCGCAGGACTATGCCCTGGCCGCAACCGGCCTCGCCGAGCGCCTGCTTGAACAACACGTCGTCTACGCGGAGGTCACACTGTCCGTAGGCGTGATGCTCCTGAGAAAACAAAAGCCCGAAACAAATTTCGAAGCCCTGCTACGTGCCGCCGAGCCGTTCGAGCGTCGCGGCCTTCGCCTTCGCTGGGTGTTTGACGCCGTCCGGCAATTTGGAGCCGATGCAGCAATGGCCGTAGTCGAAGCGGCCAACAATTGCGGCTCGAAAGAGATTGTCGCCTTCGGCGTCGGCGGAGACGAGTTGCGAGTGCCCACCGCGGAATTTCGCCGGGTGTACGACCGCGCAGCGGAGTTCGGCTTACATCGACTCATTCATGCGGGCGAGATGGGTGGCCCTGAGAAGATCAAGGAAGCCATCGAATTATTGGGAGTGGAACGCATTGGGCACGGCATCGCAGCGATTAAGGATCCAGCATTAATGGACCTTCTCGCGGAGCGCAAAATCCCCCTGGAGATTTGCCCGCAAAGCAACTTGTGCACCGGCGCGCTGGCTCGCCAGCTCGCCCGGAATGGTGTCCACATTGAGGATCATCCCCTCCCGACGCTCTTTCGCCACGGAATACCGGTTGTCCTGTCTACTGACGATCCCGCGCTGTTTCAAACTGCACTGCGCGACGAATACGCCCGCGCCGCTCAAATGGGCTTGCAAGAGAACGAGTTGGAACAAATATGTGAAATGGGCTTCCAATACGCATTTCAGCCTGACTTTCGGGCGGGAATGACGTGATGCTGCAGGCAGCAATGTTATACTGACGGCATGAAAGCACACGTCTGGGTGATGCCAAAACGAACGGTCCTCGATCCGCAGGGACAGACGATCCAACATGCCCTCTCTGGCCTTGGGTATGCGGCAGTAAAGGATGTACGCCAGGGAAAATTCTTCGTTTTGAATCTTGATGGTTGGAACCGTGAGGAAGCGCAAAAACAGCTCGAGCGGATTTCCAAGGAAGTGCTCACCAACCCGGTCATCGAGGAATACCGTTTTGAGATCGTGGACTGAGCGAATTTCATTGCTGCTTGAAGCAATCGTCCCTGAGTTCACCAGTACTGGCTTTTGCCGTTGGTAAAATCTCTCTGAGGTGGTCCCGCCCATGTGCGGAATTCTCGGATACATTGGCCCGAAGAAAGTTGTTCCCGTGGTCATCGAGGGCCTGCGCAAACTCGAGTACCGCGGCTACGACTCTGCGGGCATCGCCGTAGTAAATGGCACGGGCAAGCTGGAAATTCGCCGTGCCCCGGGAAAACTCCGTAACCTCGAAGAAGCCATCGCTAAATCGCCCATTGAGGGAACCTACGGCATCGGCCACACGCGCTGGGCCACGCATGGCCGTCCCACCGAAGAAAATGCTCACCCGCACCGCGACTGTACTGGCCAGATTGTCGTCGTGCATAACGGGATTATCGAAAACTACCTCGAACTCAAAGAGAAACTGCAGAAGGAAGGCCACAAGTTCGCCACGGAAACAGACACGGAAATCGTGGCGCATCTTGTCGAAAAAAACTCTCAGGGTGGCGTTCCACTTGAGGAAGCGGTTCGTCGTTCGCTGAAAGAACTGCGCGGCATCTATGCCCTGGTTTTTCTCTCCGCCAAGGACCCTCAGAAGATTGTCGCCGCGCGCCTCGGGCCTCCATCCGTCGTCGGATTGGGTGACGGCGAGTATTTTGTTGCCAGCGACATTCCGGCGCTGCTCGAACATACGCGCGAAATGTTTTTCCTGGCCGATGGCGACATCGCAGTTTTGACGAAGCAAGGCGTCCGCGTTATGGATCACGACGGGCATCCCGTCCAGCGCCCTCCGCAGCATGTTGCCTGGGACCCCATCATGGCGGAAAAGGGCGGCTACAAACATTTCATGCAGAAGGAGATTTTCGAGCAGCCGCGCGCGGTGCGAGACACACTGCTTGGCCGCATCTCGCAGGACACCGGCAAAGTCTTTCTCGACGAAATGCAGCTCACAGAAAAACAGTTCCGCGAGTTTCAAGCGGTGCGCATTGTAGCTTGTGGAACGAGTTGGCACGCCGGCCTGGCTGGAAAATTCATGATCGAGCGCCTTGCCCGCCTTCCCGTGGAAGTGGACTACGGAAGCGAATTCCGCTATCGCGATCCCATCATCGATTCGAACACTTTGACTGTCTGCATCAGCCAGTCAGGCGAAACCGCGGATACTCTGGCGGCGCAGCGCGAAGCAAAACTCAAGGGCTCGCCCACACTGGCGATTTGTAACGTCATTGGTTCGATGATCACGCGTGAAGCCAGCGGCACCATTCCCACGCATGCCGGTCCGGAAATTGGCGTGGCTTCGACCAAAGCTTTTACGTCGCAACTGGCCGCGTTATTGCTCCTGGCATCCTATCTTGGCCAAGTGCGCAGAAAACTCAGTGATGCAGCCGCCAGGAACCTGATGCTTGAATCCTTACGCATCCCGCACAAGATGGAAACGGTCCTCCAAGCAGATGCTTCCGGCCTTTACGAGAATCTTGCGCGTCAATTCTTCCGGCACACGGATTTTCTCTATCTTGGCCGGGGCATCCATTACCCCATCGCGCTCGAAGGAGCCCTGAAGCTCAAAGAAATTTCCTATATTCACGCCGAAGGCTATCCGGCCGGAGAAATGAAGCACGGACCGAACGCGCTCATCGACGAAAATCTTCCTGTTGTTGTACTGGCTACTCGCGATGAGAGCGATCCCGAAGCGATGACGCGCTATGAAAAAAGCGTGTCCAACATCAAGGAAGTGAAAGCGCGCGATGGCATCGTGATTTCAGTCATTACTACGAAGGATCAACTCGCGCGCGAAGCTTCCGACCACATCATTGAGTTACCGCCTGCTCCTGAGTTGCTCGCGCCGTTGCTGGAGATTATTCCGTTGCAGCTGCTCGCGTACCACATTGCCGTGCGCCGCGGCTGCGACGTAGATCAACCACGAAATCTCGCCAAGTCGGTCACCGTCGAGTAATCCAAGTTCGTTTCGGCTAAAATAAGTTTCATGCAGCGCAATCTATTAGCGAGCCTTTCCTCCCTGTTGCTGTTGGTGCTCTTGCTATCCGCTGCCTGCCCGTTGCCAGCGCAAACTCCGGATACGGCAACGGCGCCGCTGCGAGAAGTTCGCATCGATGGGCAAAAACATCTCTCGGAAGCTGAGATTGCGGCCCTGACTGGCCTTGTCGCGGGCTCGCAGGTCGGCCGATCCGACTTGCAAGCCGCCGCGGACAAGCTTTCCAAAACCGGTCTGTTCGACAAAATCACTTACAATTTCGAGACGCGCACGGGAGTGATTGTCACTTACCACGTCGAGGAGTCGCCGCGAATCCCGGCTTATTTTGACAATATTCCCTGGTTTGCCGATTCGGAACTCGCCGATGCCATCCGCAAAAAACTTCCCTTCTTCGACGGAACTCTGCCGCAGGCGGGCGGCGCGGTCGAGCAAGCAGCGGACGCCATCAAAGAATTGATCGCTTCGCACGGCCTGCAGATTAGCGTTGAACATCAAGTCACCGGCAATCCCTTCGGGGACGGCACCGTTCAAATGTTCAAAGTAGAGGGCCCCGCCTTACGGATTGAAAAGCTGGAGTTCAGCGACGCTTCCCTCCTGGCTTCCAAAGCCGTTCAGCAGCATCTCACTGAAATTGTGGGCAAACCGTATTCGAGAATGGCCATCGACCTGTTCCTTACGGAAGCGATCCGGCCCGTTTATTTGCGCAAAGGATGCTTGCATCCGAAGTTAGGGCCCCCGGAGATACGTTTGACAGGCAAACCCAATCAGAAATTGCCGGAACAAGTTCCAGTATTTGTTCCCATTGACCCCGGGCCCGTTTATCATTTGAAAGAAGTCCATTGGACGGGAAATGTCACGGTTTCGGAGTTCACTCTGAGCAGTGACTTTGGTTTGCGGCCGGGTGATGTCACCGATGGTATGCAAATTGAAGCGGGCTGGGATCGCGTGCGCGAAGAATTCGGCCATCATGGCTATCTCGATGCCAGGGTCGACCCAGTTCCCTCATTTGACGAGTCGGCGCATGCGGTTTCTTATTCCGTGACCATTCACGAAGGCCCGCAATATCACTTTGGCAAAATGGTTCTGACGGGCCTCTCCCCTGCCGCCGAAAAAAAGTTGGAGGCGGCGTGGCCGATTCCCCGGGGTGAGATTTTCGACAAGGCCAAATACGAAGAAATCTTGATCAAGCTGAAATTGCATCAGGAACAGATTTTTGGTGAACTGCCGCTCCATTACGAAGAAGTTGGCCACTGGCTGCAACCCGATGCAAGCACTGGCACAGTCGATGTGCTTCTGGATTTCAAGTAATTTTGTGACACTTCGGATCACCCTGCATCGAAAAGCGGACTCTGCGATATACTCACCGTTGCTATGAAATCTTTAGTTCAAATTCGTAATGGAGAGCAATCGGCCCATTCCCTGGAAGAAAAAGAGAATCTCCTTGTCTCGCGCCTCGAGGAAATTCCTTCGCTCATCGTCGCGGTTTCCGGAGGCGCGGATTCTGCCTATCTAGCATGGGCCGCGAACCGTGCTCTTGGCAACCGCGCGTTGTCGGTCACCGCTCTCTCTCCGAGCTTTTCCGCGTACGACAAAGAGATGGTCGAGAAGTTTGTCAGACATGTGGCCTTGCGCCACGAGTTCATAGAAACGCACGAGATGGAGAATCCCGCCTACCGCGCCAACCAGCCAGACCGCTGCTATTTCTGCAAAGACGAATTGTTCTCCATGCTGGATCATCTAGCTCGCTCTCGCGGCTTTGCCGCAATCGCTTACGGTGTGAACGCCGACGACACTCTCGATTTTCGCCCTGGCCATCGCGCTGCCACCGAGCACCAGGTTCTTGCGCCACTCCTCGGCGTGGGCCTCTCCAAATCGGAGATTCGCTTGCTTTCTCGTCGCGCCAACCTCCCCACGTGGGACCGCCCCGCCTCCGCTTGTCTCGCTTCTCGCGTCCCTTATGGAACGGAAGTAACTCCCGAAAGGCTCGCACTTATCGAGCGAGGAGAAGCCGCGCTCCGCGAACTCGGCTTCCGCCAGTTTCGTGTGCGCATCCACGACAACCTCGCGCGCGTGGAAATTTCTCCCGACGAGATGCCTCGGGCACTTTCCCAGGAAATGGCTACGGCCATTGCGGACCGCCTCAAATCCGCCGGCTTCGTCTACGTAACTCTAGATTTGCAAGGGTATCGCCAGGGTTCTCTCAACGAACCTCTGGCGCACCATGCGCCGCCATTCCGCAAGGCAGTTTCCGGAACTTAATTCGTTGTTTTTGCGTAGCTAGTAGTGGAACATCCGAATGGTTGTTCGGGGTTTCTTTGGAGGAGGAATGGCGCGTTATCGCAATCTCGGCAGTTCCCTGCTGCTCTTCGCTGCTGCCGCTGCCCTCGCAGGCTGTTACACCGGCCCGGCCGTCAATGGAAGTTTTGCCCGCACGTTCACTGTGTCAGGGCCCATCCGCTTGGAGCTTAGCAATGCCTCTGGCGACGTGGACATCACGGAGGGGGCCTCTGGAACCGTATCAATTAACGCCGAAGTACGCGCCTCCGGTTTCGGATTTGAGAACCCGCAAAAGCGCCTGGACGACATTGTGTCGAATCCCCCCATCGAGCAGAGAGGCGATACGATTCGCATCGGCAAAGATTTTTCCCGTATGCGTAATGTCTCCATCAGTTACAAGATTCAAGTCCCCCACGACACGGAAGTCGACGCTAGCGTTGCCTCCGGCGCAGAGAATATTCGCGACCTGCGTGGCCCGGTGAAAGTTCGCTCCGCCTCCGGAACCATCAACATTGAGAAGATCGACCGGGATGCCCAGCTCTCCACTGCGAGCGGCTCCGTCACTGCTGAAGACGTAGGCGGCGATGTTCAAGTCTCCAGCGCTTCAGGCAATATCACTATCACCAATGTCAAAGGCGACGCCCGCGTGCATGTTGCGTCTGGCGTCGTTCGTATTTCGCAGCCCGGCGGGCGCGTCGACGGAAGCACCACAAGTGGCGAAGTTGAAATCCAAGGCGCGGCAAACGACGTGACCGCTCATTCGGTGTCAGGCCGCGTTTACGTGCAGGGCAATCCGGGCGCACAGGGTTATTGGAATCTGAGGACCACGTCTGGCGGCGTGCAAATCAGCGTTCCTCCTTCTGCAAACTTTCATCTTTCCGCAGACGCGGTTTCCGGACAAATTCGGACCGATGTCCCGATCGTCATCGAGGAACAAGGAAAGCACTCGCTGCGAGCCCGCTTGGGCACTGGCGGCGGGCGCGTCGAAGTACATACCGTCTCCGGCGAAATTCGCATCAGCGGAACATAGCAGACCCCCACCGGCCGTCGATTCTCGCCGCGCGTGGAATTGGTGTGATAGCGACAATTTCCTTTTGGACGTTTAGAATCCCCGCATGTCCTCTCAACCCCTTATCCCCACCCTTACAGCTCTGCTCCTCTGCACGATGATCTCACCTGCTTCGGCACTTGCCCGCGCAAAGTCACACGAGAACCAGCAAGCCTCTTCCCAGGCCTCAAGCGCTGGCCGCGCCAAGGACAGAGCTGCGGTCAAGCAACCGGATCCCGAAGAGGAACTACAGCGTGCCCTTAGTGATGCTGGCAGCGATCGCGCCGCTCTCGTCCGCAATCTAGAAGGATTCCTGAAGAAATATCCGGACTACGCCAAGCGCACCGGAATCTACCGTGCCCTGGTTGAAGCCAGCCTTCAACTCAAAGACGATGCCCGGGCCGCCAACTATGCAGAACGTATGGCTGCGCTGAATCCCGCCGATATCTCCACGCTGTTGCTTGCCATCGAACTTCTCGAACGTCGCGAGGACGACGCGGGCTTTCGCCGAGCAGTCAGCTACTCCACACGCATCCTGGATCTGGTGGAGCACATTTCTTCTTCTGAGCGTTCTTCGCGTGTCTCTATCGAGCAGTGGGAGCTTCAGAAAAAGAGCGATCTTGCCAATACGCACTTTCTTCGCGGCGACCTCTACTTCAAATTGAGAGACTATGATTCCGCGCGAAAGGATCTCGAAACCAGCTACGAGATTTTTCCTACCGCCGGCGCAGCGCAACGGCTGGGAGAGACCGCCGAGCTTCAAAAGGACTTGAATACGGCTATCCAGGAATATGCGCGCGCCTTCGCCCTTGCCGAAGGAAAAAGTGGAAACGTCAGCCGCGAAGAAATTCGCAAGAAAATTGGCAATGTCTGGCGCCTCGCGCACGGGTCCGAGAAGGGTCTAGGCGAGTACCTGCTGAGCACCTATGACTCGGTCAGGCGGCCTTCGCTAAAGAAGCCCGGGCGCAATGAGGGTGCAAAAGAACTTTCTGCTTTCACCCTGCGCAAAGCTTCGAATGGAAGTGCTTACTCGTTGAAAGAATCAAAGGGGAAAGTGGTGGTCCTGAATTTTTGGGCTACTTGGTGCGGCCCCTGTCACGCCCTCGAGCCACTGTTTGCGCACGTTGCCGCCGACTTTCGCAATCTTCCAGACGCGCTCTTTCTCTCTGCAAATTGTGATGAAGATGAAACTTCAGTTGCGCCTTACTTGCAGAAAGACAAATTGGCCACCGAAGTTGTCTTTGCCGACGGACTCGACCGGCTCTACTCGGTCAATTCTTTCCCCACTGTCATCGTGATTGACCGTGAGGGCAAAATCGCCTTTCGCTCCGACGGTTTCCAGCCGGACACCTTCGAACGGGATCTTTCTGCCGCAGTGCGTCGTGCCCTGGACAAAACGGACGCAGCAGAGAGTGTCGCACCCTAAGCTGAATCATGGCGCCAAGTCCGGGCTGTAGCCATCCACTACATCCACAAAATCAGAAACCTCCGCCATATCTTTTCCCACAAAGCGAATCGTATGCGAATCCACTCGTTGCACCGACCTTAAGTAGCTCAGTATCTGCGCGGGAGTATAGTTCTTAAAACTAATTTCCAGAGTCACCGGCGTTTTAATTGTATACGGCTTGAAATCGCGCAAGCGTG
>JAWOLO010000172.1:0-5672 GCA_033853375.1 Terriglobia bacterium | reverse complement strand
AAAGAGCGTCGGGAGAAACTCGCTAAGCTTACGCAGGCTGCCGACCGCTTGCGGGATCGTTTCGGCTTCGGCAAAGTGCAATTCGGCGGCTCGCTTTCCCGCGAGGAACTAGACCACACTACAGAGGATTAGCAGAAGCCTAGGAGAGTTTCGCTTTCAAGCAAAACTGCCCTGATTAGCTTATAATCAGCCTTCCGTCCAAATTATTCCTATGAGCGCAAGTGCTACTCCAACTCCTGGTGTCTCCTCGCAGTCTTCCGCGACAGCCGCAGGAAGCCGCGTGGGCCATTTCTGGCAGCGCGTAAGCGAAGGCCGCCAACTCGACGAACTTTGGTCGCAATTCACGGCCGACGCGCGGGCGAGTTACGGCTTCTACGGAAAAGACGTCGATTGGGAAGAAATCCAAAAGCTCCCGAAGTGGCATCGGCCGTTCCACGTCGCCAAAGACATTTTCTGGGCAATGCTGATGAAGATGACGCCTGCGCGGCGCGTGCTGTTGTTGCTCGCGCTGGCGATGCTGCTGATGTCGGGCTTTACGTTTCAGTTCGGCCGCAACGTCGAGATCCAATTCAAGTTTGAACTATTTGCCGCGCTGATCTTCCTGCTCCTGCTCTCGCTGGAGCTGGCGGACAAAGTGACCATGAAGCGCGACCTGGAAATTGCGCGCGAAATTCAAACGTGGCTGGTGCCTTCCGCGCCGCCGGTGGTGGATGGGGCGGACATTGCGTTTGCTACGCGTCCGCAAAATTCCGTTGCCGGCGATTACTATGATGCGTTTTATCCGGATCCCGAAAACCGCGAAAGACTCGTTGTGGTGATTGCAGACGTGGCCGGAAAAAGCGTGCCCGCGGCGCTGTTGATGGCGACGCTTCAAGCGAGTCTTCGCACGATTGCGGGTGAGGGCGTTCCAGTAACGGAGCTGGCGACACGGCTGAACCGTTATGCATCCGCCTATAGTTTGGATGGGCGGCGATTTACGACCGCTGTTTTGGCTGAATACGAGCCTGCCTCGCGCCGCCTCACGTACGTAAATGCGGGGCACAATGCGCCGATTCTGCGCCGCGCGAACGGCGCGCTGGAAACCCTGGAAACGGGCGGTTTGCCGCTGGGCATCAAAATGGACGCGAGCTACGAAACAGCCTCGCTGGAACTCCGGCCGGGAGACGCGCTGATACTATTTACAGACGGAGTGGTGGAGGCCTTCAACGAATCGGGAGAAGAGTTCGGCAACAGCCGCTGGCTCGGTGCCATCAGCGGCCTGCCTGACTGGAACGCGCAAGAAACCTTGCAGTTCTTGATGAAGCGCGTGGATGAATTCGTGGGCGCCACGCGGCAAGCGGACGATATTACCTGCCTGGTGTTCCGCTCAAAGTAGATTCCAACAGGATCCCTGCTCAAAGCAGATTGTACTCAATACAAAATCTTGCGCTACTCTACGCCTATGGAACCGAACAAGGACTGGCGTGCGGAGACCGCCGAATTCATTCGTGGTGAACGGCTTCGCCGAAAAAGGTATAACGCACCCAGCAAGAGGTGGGACCACGATCACTGCGCAGCTTGTTGGGCAACATTTGCGGACTTTGATGGACCCGAGATTCTGCACGAGGGTTACACAACGATCGCGGAATCGAAGTGGGGAGCAGACTATCACTGGGTTTGCCCTCAATGCTTTCGCGACCTTCGCGACCTTATGGATTGGGTTGAGGTCAAGTAGAGGAAAGGCATGAACAGTCGCGAATTGGCCAATTCGATTTGCGAGATGTTGCAGCGCCACAAATATCAGGCTCTGCTGGTCGGCGGATGTGTGCGCGACCTGCTGCTTGGACGCGAACCGGCCGATTACGATGTGGCGACGGATGCGACACCAGTGGAAGTGGCGGCCCTTTTTCCGGAAAGCGTAGCCGTCGGCGCGCAGTTCGGCGTAATCCTCGTTCCCAAGGATGGCTTGAAAGTCGAAGTGGCCACGTTCCGCTCGGATGTCGGCTATAGCGACGGCCGCCACCCCGACCGTGTGGTTTATTCGAAGACGCCTCAAGAGGACGTGCAGCGCCGAGACTTCACCATCAACGGGCTGTTGATGCGGCACGATACCGGCGAAGTGCTGGATTTTGTCGGCGGACAAGAGGATCTGCGTGGCAGAATCATTCGCGCCATTGGCGATCCTGAGCGTCGTTTTGCGGAAGATAAGCTGCGTATGATGCGCGCCGTGCGATTTGCCGCGCGGTTTGGCTTCCAGATCGAATCGGCAACCTTTCGCGCGATCCAGCGCCACGTCACGGAGATTCAGGAAACCTCGGCGGAGCGCCTCCGCGAAGAACTGACCAAGATGCTCGCCGAAGGCGCCGCGCGGCGCGCTTTTGAGTTGCTGGATGAAACTAAATTGCTCGCGCAAGTGTTGCCGGAAGTCGCCGCGATGAAGGGCGTGGAGCAGCCGCCCGAATTTCATCCCGAAGGCGACGTGTGGATTCATACGCGCATGATGCTCGAAAAACTGGAAAAGGGCGTTTCCTCTACGCTGGCCTGGGGTGTACTGTTGCACGACGTCGGAAAGCCGCCCACCTTCCAATCGGCCACGGAAACCGGCGACCGCATCCGGTTCAATCACCACGTGGACGTGGGCGTGCGGATGGCGGAAGCCATTTGCCGGCGGCTGCGCTTTTCCAATACCGAAACGGAACAGATTGCGGCCCTAGTAGCAAACCACATGAGGTTCGGCCACGTCGGATCGATGAAGAAAGCCACCCTGAAGCGCTTCGTTCGCCTGCCGCGATTCGACGAGCATATGGAGTTACACCGGCTGGATTGCCTGTCGAGCCATCGGCACCTGGATTCCTATGAATTCGTTCAGCGCTTCCTCGATGAAACACCACCCGAGCAGGTGCGGCCGGAACGGCTCCTGACCGGGGACGATCTCTTGGCCATGGGCTATCGTCCTGGCCCTCAATTTGCCCTTATTCTCAGGGCGGTCGAAGATGCCCAGTTGGAGGGGCAAATCCGAGCCAAGGAAGAAGCGAAGGAGTACGTGCTTAGAAACTTCGAGGGAAAGCAAGCTAAAGTGCGTTGAACAATGGGTTTCTTTGCAGCTGTAAGATAAAGCAAAACAAAAGGTTAGAGAGAAAGTCTTGAAATCCTATTTGAATTGAAGTAAAATGTGAGCGTAATAGACTAAGATTTGATGCTAGCGGCCTTCTCATGCTTATGCAACATTTGCTACTAGGCCGCATCTAATCTGGAATAAGGGTGCTCATCGGAGCCCCTTGATAGACTGGGGAGAATATGGTTGAGAAAAAGCTTTTCGTACCGGATGTTCTGCCAATCCTACCGGTGCGCGATACGGTGCTCTTTCCGGGCGCGATGCTGCCGCTGACCGTGGGACGGGAAAGCTCCTTGGCGCTCGTTGGTTCCCTGCAGGGTGAGGAAAAGTTGCTGGGCGTAGTCGCCCAGCTGGATCCGCGGATTGAGGATCCTACCGCCGCCGACCTCCACAAGGTGGGGACGCTGGCGCGTGTGCATAAGACTGTAAAGATGCCTAACGGCAATGTGGTGGTCTTCCTGGAAGGCCTGCAGCGGATTCAGATTGTCGAGCTGGTGAACCTCAGGCCTTTCCTGAAAGCGCAGGTCAAGCCCGAGCCGGACATCATCGGCGAGGTGGATGCGGAACTGGAAGCGCTGCAACGGAACGCGCAGGACCTCTTCCGCGATGTGGTGAGCCACTCACCACAGCTCTCGGACGACCTGCAATCGAAGGCCATGAGCATCGAGGACCCGGGCGAACTGTCGGACTTCATCGCCGGAATGCTGCCTTCGCTGTCCACGCTTTTGCGCCAAGAATTGATCGAGACGCCGAGCGTGCGCAAGCGGCTGGAAATTCTGATTCGCGAACTGTCAAAAGAACTGGAAGTTCTCGAGCTGCGCTCGAAGATTCACGAGCAAGTGCAGGAACAGGTCAGCCAGAACCAGCGCGAGTACCTGCTGCGCGAGCAGATGAAGGCGATTCAGAAGGAACTGGGTGAATCAGACGATTCGACGCAGGAAATCGATGAGCTGCGGAAAAAAGTCGAAGAAGCCGGAATGCCGGCCGAAGCCAAGAAGGAATGCGAGCGCGAGCTGAAGCGCTTGGCGAAAATGACTCCGGCTTCGGCAGAGTACATGGTTTCTCGCACGTACTTGGAATGGATGACTTCGCTGCCTTGGAGCAAATCCTCCGGCACTGCCGAAATCGACATTGCCAAGGCGCGCGACATTCTCGACGAAGACCATTACGATTTGCAAAAAGTGAAGGAACGCATCCTGGATTACTTAGCTGTTAAGAAATTACAACCGGGGATGAAAGGGCCGATTCTGTGCTTCGTTGGGCCTCCGGGCGTAGGCAAAACCTCGCTGGGCAAGTCCATTGCGCGTTCGCTGGGGCGCAAGTTTGTGCGCATCGCGCTCGGCGGCATGCACGATGAAGCGGAAATTCGCGGCCACCGGCGTACGTACATTGGCGCACTGCCAGGCCAGGTCATTCAAGGGATGAAGCGGGCGGAAACCAACGACCCGGTGATGATGCTGGACGAAGTCGACAAGCTGGGGCGCGACTTCCGAGGCGATCCGTCTTCGGCGCTGATGGAAGTGCTCGATCCGGAGCAAAACAACTCGTTCCGCGACCATTATCTGGACGTACCGTTTGATTTGTCCAAGGTGTTGTTTATCGCCACGGCGAACTGGATGGATCCCATTCCGGAGCCGCTGCGTGATCGCATGGAGATTATTGAGCTGCCAGGATATACCGGCGAAGAAAAGCTGCACATCGCCCACAAGTACTTGATCCCGAAACAGGCTGCTGAACATGGGCTAAAGGTGGATGAGCAGATTCACTTTACCGATGAAGGCTTGCAGGAAATCATCCACAGCTACACACGTGAAGCGGGCGTGCGCAATCTCGAGCGCGAAATCGCCACCATTACGCGCAAGCAGGCGCGCAAAATCGCTGAAGGCAAAACGGACAAGATGGTCGTGACGCCGGAAGTGGTGCGCGAAATCCTGGGCGTGCCGAAGTTCCGCACGGAAAAAGAAGTGGAGGAGCGCGTCAAGCGGCCGGGTGTTGCGGTGGGGCTGGTGTGGACGCCGGTAGGCGGCGACATCATCTTCATCGAGGCCACGCGCATGCGCGGCGGCAAGCAGTTCACCATGACCGGGCATCTCGGCGAAGTGATGCAGGAGTCCATGACGGCTGCTCTGACGTGGACACGTGCCAACGCGGAACGTTACGGCATCGATCCCGACTTCTTCCGCAAACAGGATATCCACATCCACGTGCCATCGGGCGCGGTGCCGAAGGATGGCCCCTCGGCGGGCGCGGCCATGGTCACGTCGCTGGTCAGCCTGCTCAGCGGACGGCCAGTGAAGGATCGCCTGGCGATGACCGGTGAAATGACGTTGTCCGGCGTCGTGCTGCCGATTGGCGGCGTCAAGGAAAAAGTTCTTGGCGCCAAGCGCGCGGGAATCAAGGAAGTGCTGCTGCCTGCGGACAATGAACCGAACGTGGTGGCGGACTTGACGCCGGAAATCCTTGGCGACATCAAGATCATCTACGTGCGAACGCTCGATGAAGTGCTTGAGCACGCGCTGCAAAAGGAGCCGGTGGCGGCGCCACTGGCTCCAGAGCCGGAGCCTAAAAGCAAACGCCT
>JAWOLO010000171.1:0-3239 GCA_033853375.1 Terriglobia bacterium | reverse complement strand
TTTCAAGAACGCCTCACACTCAGCCTCGCTCCCAAACTCAAGCGCCACGCCGCGATCGTTATCCGGCGCGTCGGTCAGCGTCGCGTGAAACTCGCTCACGCTTATTCCCCTCAGCCCAGGCAGCGTGCTCCAACGCAGTTGATACATCATGGCTGCTTCGGCGCCCGAGGCCGCAGAAAGTAAAACACTGCGAATGCCAGCACGAGAATAATCACGATCCCTGCAGCGTTGGCCGTGAAATTGAGCCGATACAACTCCGCCGCCGAAGGATCCGTCAAGCGAACCGCCTGCCAGTCGCGAAAGGCGCCGTAAGTGCGCGGCAAGCGAAACCCGGTCACCGCCATCGCCGCCAGCAACAAGCCCCAACGAACGGCGTCTCGCGTGGATCTGGGAGTGCTCTCGGCCATCAGCTTTGCGCCATTCGAGATCAAATATCCAGATTCACGACTTCGAGCGCGTTGTCCTCGATGAATTTGCGCCGCGCTTCCACATTTTCACCCATGAGCGTGGTGAAAATATCTTCCGCCGCCACCGCGTCTTCGAGTTTCACCTTGAGCAGCGTGCGCGTCTCGGCATTCATCGTGGTTTCCCAGAGCTGCGCAGGATTCATTTCGCCCAGCCCCTTAAACCGCGTGATGGTGAAATCCTTCTTCGCATCTTCCATCACGTAACTCAGCACGTCCTGCGCTTTTTCTTTGGTGGTCTTATCGCCGTTGCGCGAAATAATGAAAGGCGGCTTGTTGAACTCCTCGACCTGCTTCGCCAGGGCGCGCAGCCGCTTATATTCCGGCGTGGAAGCCAGCGCCCAATTGATTTTCTGGTTGTGCGGCGCGCCAAACTGGATTTCGTACAAGCTGTGTTCTTCATCGAACGCAATTGTGCCTTCAAGCTTCAGCTTGGCCTTATCGATTTCTTTCAAAAGTTTTTCGAGCGACTTTTTCTCTTCGAACTCCGCCTTTTTGTCCAAGCCGCTCTCTGCCAGCACTTCCACGAGCTTGGTATCGCGCAAGCGGCGCCCGAGCTTCGCCGCCACGGCGTCATATTCCTGCACGTTCAGCAGAAACGTTGTCAGTCCCGCGCCTTGCAGCGTCACGCCTTCCTTGCCCTTTACCACGTGATCTTCCGTGGCGCGCTTCATCAGTTCGCGCGCGAAGTCGCGCTCGTCGCGGATGTATTTCTCGCTCTTCCCGCGCTTCACGCGGTAAAGCGGCGGCTGCGCGATGAAAATGTGCTCGCGGTCGATAAGCTCCTTCATGTGGCGGAAGAAAAACGTCAACAACAGCGTGCGGATGTGCGAGCCGTCCACGTCCGCATCGGTCATCAGGATGATTTTGTGGTAGCGCAGTTTGCCGGCATCAAAATCGTCCTTGCCAATGCCCGTGCCGAGCGCGGTGATGATGGCGCGAATTTCCTCGTGGCCCAGCATCTTGTCGTAGCGCGCTTTTTCGACGTTGAGGATTTTCCCTTTCAGCGGCAGGATTGCCTGATACTTGCGGTCGCGGCCCTGCTTTGCCGAGCCGCCCGCCGATTCGCCCTCAACCACAAACAGTTCGCAGCGCGCCGGATCGCGTTCCTGGCAATCCGCCAGCTTTCCCGGCAATCCGCTCGAGTCCATCGCGGACTTGCGCCGCGTCAATTCGCGGGCCTTGCGGGCCGCTTCGCGCGCGCGCGCCGCGTCAATACATTTGCCGATAATGCGCCGCGCCACGGTCGAGTGCTTGTCGAACCATTCGCCGAGCTTTTCGTTCACCAGTTGCTCGACGTCGCCCTTGATGTCGCTGTTGAGCTTGCCTTTGGTCTGCCCTTCGAATTGTGGCTGCGGCAGGCGCACGCTCACCACCGCGACCAATCCTTCGCGCACGTCGTCGCCGGTGATCGTGACCTCGTCCTTCTGTTCCTTGAGCATGCCCGCTTGCGAGGCGAAATTGTTGATGGTGCGCGTCAGCGCAGAGCGAAATCCGGAAAGGTGCGTGCCGCCGTCAACGGTGTTGATGGTGTTCGCGAAAGCGAAGACATTTTCGCCGTAGCTATCGTTGTACTGCAGCGCGATTTCCATCTCCACGTTGCCGCGCTTGCCTTCCATATAGATCGGGGAATCGTGCAGCGTCGATTTGCCGCGATTCAAGTGCTTCACGAATTCCGCGATGCCGCCGGTGAACCGGAACTCGGCAGTCTTCTCCGTGCGCTCGTCAGTCAGCGTGATTTTCAATCCCTTGTTCAGAAAAGCCAGCTCGCGCAACCGCTGGGAAAGCGTGTCAAAACTGTAGGTGGTCTTTTCGAAGATGCTCGAATCAGGATGGAAAGTAACTCTCGTGCCGGTCTTGCGCGTTTTGCCGGTTTGTTTCAGCTTGGAAGTGGGCTTGCCTTTCTCGTAGCTTTGCTCCCAGACGGCGCCGTCGCGCTGAATCTCCAATTCCAACCAATCGGAAAGCGCGTTGACAACGGAAACGCCGACGCCATGCAACCCGCCCGAAACTTTGTAGGTTTCGCTGTCGAATTTTCCCCCGGCGTGGAGCACGGTCATCACCACTTCCGCCGCGGGGCGCTTCTCCGTCTGGTGCATGTCCACCGGAATGCCGCGGCCGTTGTCGACGACAGTGACCGATTCGTCGGCGTGCACCGTCACGTTGATCTCATCAGCGAACCCCGCGAGCGCTTCGTCGACGGAGTTGTCCACCACTTCCCACACGAGATGGTGCAGGCCCATCTCGCCCGTCGAACCGATGTACATCGCGGGACGCAGCCGCACCGCTTCCAGCCCGCCGAGAACTTTGATCGACTTCGCGTCGTATTTGTGGCCCGCGCCTTGTGGCGCAGCGCCGCCGTTTTCTTTCTCGCCCATTTTTTCTCCCAACGCGGTAACTCAGTCCAAAATCTGTTGCGCTAAACGGACTCCGAGCAAAGCTGGAGCCATTGGTCAGCGCTAAAAGCTAATTTCTTTTGAAGCAAGGAAGGCGTGTTTGCGGATTTTTCCGTGCGTCGCCTTACCCTTTGATTCCGGATTTGCCGGGCAAATCCAGAACTCGTAGGATTTCCTGCTCCATCCCGTCCCGCGCAGCGGGACGTGGCGAAGACTCTTTACCCTGAGGACCGGAAGGCTGGTCCGAAGGGATTTTCTCCAGGTTCGGTGGCCCCAAAGCTCCTGGCCTGCCTGGCGCAGTCAGGCGCAGAGCCAATTACCGGGTCACTTTCCTGGCGGACGTGTCGATTTTGGAAGATCCCCCACTACGAATCGACAA
>JAWOLO010000170.1:0-18977 GCA_033853375.1 Terriglobia bacterium | reverse complement strand
TGGCATGCAGCGAAATGGCCGGCGCCTCCGGATTTTATTGCCAATGATTTGGCTCAGGCCGTTGATTGGATTCTGAGGCAGCCGCGATGAAGCGCCCCGCTGCCAAAAAAGATGGCCCTGTCTCGGTCGACCTGCGCGACCTCGCCGAGTGTGTGGAAAAATTCTCTGGAAAGACAATCGTAATTCTCGGTGACTTCGTTGCTGACGAGTTTCGCTACGGCGACATCTCCCGCGTCTCGCGCGAAGCACCCGTCCTAATCCTGAAACATCGCGAAACTCTGGTAGTCCCGGGCGGAGGCGCGAACGCGGCTAACAATCTTGCCTCACTCGGCGCAAAGGTAGTGCCTATCACCGTTCTCGGCGATGATGCGGCAGGCGACGCGCTCTTTCAATGTTTCCGCCTGAAAGGAATTAGCACGAGCGGGATCCTTCGCGTGAAAGGCCGGGCCACGCCCACCAAAGCGCGTTTCCTTGCGGGCTGGGCACACACCGTCGCGCAGCAGGTTCTGCGGTGCGACTATGAACCGCAAGCCCCTTTGCCGGAAGCCATACGCCGCAAGATTCAGCAAAAGCTCTCAGCAAGTGTGCGCAGCGCCGATGCTTTGGCAATCTCCGACTATGGATTTGGCGTTGCCACGCCCGAGCTCGTCCGTCAAGTTACAGCAAAGCTCAGAAAGTCATTGCCTGTCACGCTTGATGCGCGCTACCACCTTCACTGCTACGCAAAGGCGAGCATCACGGCAGCGACACCAAACGAGGCCGAACTCGAAGCCGAACATCACACGACCATCGGATCGGATGCGGACGAACTCGTGCGCGCTGGTCGCGCCACGCTGACTGCGATGAAATTGCAGGCGCTCTTGGTGACTCGTGGCCGCCACGGGGCGGCGCTCTTCGAATCGGGCGACCGCCTCACGCATATCCCGATTCATGGCTCCGATCAAGCGGTGGATGTCACTGGCGCCGGTGACACCGTTCTCGCCGCTTATACGTTGGCGCTCGCCTGTTGCGCTTCGCCTCTCGAAGCCGCCCACATTGCCAATATTGCCGGCGGGCTCGTGGTTATGAAACGCGGAACGGCCACCGTCTCGCGGCAGGAACTGCTCGACGCCATCCGCAGTGAAATTTCAGGAGCCGCTTCCTGAGTCATGCGCGAAGCCGCAAGCAAGGTCGTTCCGCGCGATGAACTGTGGCGCAGGCTTGCCGAGCACAAGCGCTGTGGTGATTGCATCGTCTTCGCCAACGGCTGCTTCGATGCTCTTCACGTCGGTCACGTCCGCTATCTTGAAGGCGCGCGCCGCGAAGGCGACATTCTTGTTGTCGGCGTCAACGATGATGCTAGCGTGCGCAACTTGAAAGGTCCCGGTCGGCCCATCCTTGATGAAAACGCACGCGCGATGCTGGTTGCAGCCCTCCGCTGTGTCGATTACGTTGTGCTTTTTTCCGAACCCACCGTGGAAGCGCTCCTCGAGGAATTACGCCCCGACGTTCACGCCAAGGGCACGGACTACACGGCAGAAACCGTCCCGGAGCGCGCCACTGCAGCGCGTCTGGGCATTCGCGTTGCGATTGTAGGCGATCCCAAGGAGCACTCGACCCGTTCACTCTTCGACTCCATTCGCAAGGAAGCGCATGACTGAGCCGCGCTTCCTTGTCGTGCGCCTCGGGTCGCTGGGAGATATCGTTCACACGTTTCCTGCCGTTGCGGGCCTTCGCGAATCGTTCCCAAAAGCCGAGATCATTTGGCTCACCCATCCTCGCTGGAAAGACTTAGTAGAGAGCAGCGAACTCGTCACGGAGATATGGGAGTTGGAAACACGCTCCTTCGCTTCCGTCCGCGATGTCCTAAGCCGCGTTCGAAAGAGGAAATTCACGATCGCCATCGACTATCAAGGACTCTGGAAATCCGCAGCTCTCCCGTTTCTCGCGCGCGTGCCACGCCGCATCGGATTCTCTTTCCATTCGGTTCGCGAATTCGGAGTACCGCTCCTGTACACCGACCGTGTCCGCGTTTCCAGTGCACACATTGCCGATCAGAACGGCGAGCTTTCTCACCGCGCGGGCGCGCAAAATGGCGTTGCACCATTTTTGCTTTCCGTCCCTTCGTTGCAGGAGGCGTTTGCCTTGCAACTCTTGCGCGGATTCAACATCGATCGTTACGTCGTGTTGAGTCCCGGCGGAGGGTGGCGCTCCAAGTGCTGGCCGCCTGAACGCTACGGCGCGCTCTGCCAGCAAATCCATGCAAACCTCGGACTGCGCTGCATCTTAAACCAAGGGCCGGGAGACGAGGACTGCATTGCAGCTGTCAAGGCGGTGAGTGGCGATGCTGCTCCCATCGCTTGCCAGAGCTCGCTTCACCAACTCATGGTTTTCTTGCGCAATGCGCTCTGCGTTGTTGGTGGTGACACGGGACCGTTGCATCTCGCGGCTGCCCTTGGAACTCCCGTGGTTGCGCTTTTTGGCCCGACGGACCCTGCGCGCAACGGTCCTTACCGGCCAGGCGATTCGGCAAAAGATGTCGTTCTTCGCAGCCCAAACGCGGTGACCACGTACAAGCGAGGCGATCAGCCCGATCCTTCCTTGCTCGAACTCGACGTGGCTACGGTTTTGGATGCCGTTCGTCGGCAAGTCGAGGCTCGCCAATGAGTATTCCTGGCGCCTTTTTCATGCGCTGGCGTGTTCGCCTTGGATATCCACTGGCCGTCGTTGTTCTTTGGTTCTCTCGCCCTTCGCCTCGAAGCATCTTGCTTGGCGGTTTGATCGGCGTCGTTGGTCTTTGGCTGAGGGCCTACGCTGCGGGCTATCTGCACAAGCAAGAAATTCTCACCACGGCAGGCCCTTACGCTTACACACGTAATCCGCTTTATCTCGGCAGCGCTGTGATGGCCCTCGGCGCCGCGATCTCCATGCGGTCCTGGATCTCAGCCTCCCTTCTTCTTCTCTATTTCGCGATCTTTTATTCCATGGTGATGCGCAGGGAAGAAGCAGAACTGCGCACGCGACATGGTTCCATCTTTGAAGAATATATGCGTGCGGTCCCGCTCTTTCTGCCGCGTTTGGGTCCAGCGAAGCTGGCGGGTGGAGCGGCCGGTTCGTTTTCATTCGCGCAGTACAAGAAGAATCATGAATGGCAAGCCGCGCTTGGTTTTTTACTTCTGCTCGCCGCCCTGCTTTTGATTTGGCATTTCCGCAAGGGTTGAGGGCGCGCTCTCCGCATCAGAGCATGCAACGAAACACTGGATTTCCAATTGCTGTCCGTCCGTCAGCACATGCACGGCGCCTTGGCGATCGGTTCGCAGGACGCGCACACCGACCGCCTCCAATCGCCCAAGAAGTTCAGGGCTAGGATGCCCATAAGGATTCTCCTCACCCACGGAAATGATTCCGATTTTAGGACGCACTGCGTCAAGAAAGACCTGGGTCGTGGAATTTCTTCCGCCGTGATGGCCAACCTTTAAGACATCCGACCGCAATGTTTCCGAGGGATTCTCTGCAAGAATTTCCTGCTCCGCCCGTTCTTCCGCGTCTCCGGGCAACAATATAGTCCTCTCTCTATATTTGAGCCTCAGAACGAGCGAGTCATCATTTTTCGCTTCCGCCGTAGGATTCTCTGTCGCCGTTTCCGGCCACAGGAACTCTCCCCTAACTCCGTCCCAATCAAACGACTTTCCGCGGAGTTCATGCTCAATGGGAATCCCGCGATCTCTTGCGAGCTGTTCCAGATGTGCCAGCGCAGCCGAAGAGACCTCTTGCCCGATCCAGAGTTTTCCTACACGAAAGTTTTCCAGGACGGCTGCAAGGCCACCCAAGTGGTCTTGATGCGCGTGCGTCAGTGCCACCACATCCAAATTTTGAAAACCGCGGGACCACAAATACGGTGATACGGCCTCTTCGCCAGGGTCGATGCCGGAAGATTGCACTGGCGTAGCGTACCCGCCAAACGCACCGCCTCCGTCGATGAGTATTGTTTTGCCGCTCGGCGTCACAATAAAGAGCGAATCTCCTTGGCCCACGTCGAGCACGCTCACTTCCAGTTTTCCCTTCGCCCATCTCGGTTGGAAGGGGAAAATGGCAATGAGAAGCGCGCACGCGAACCACGCGGAGCAAACTCCCCAGCCAAAAGCTTTCCTGTTGGTTTGATTGAGCCTTAGGCTGGCAGCAAGCACGATGCCTGTCACAAAGAAAAGTACAATCAGCCACAACGGCGGTCCCGGAATCCGGTAATTCCATCTTTGAAAATGAGCAAACCACTGCACGAAATGCACGAGCAGCCCGGTGAGCCAGGTCAACGGGACGGCCAGGACCTTGCCAATGGCAGGCAGAAGCAAGCCTGTGGTCAGCGTCACAAAGCCGAGAGGAACCACAATGCCGACCATGGGCACTGCCGCGAGATTTACGACCGGCGCCGACAAAGCGATCCGATGAAAATCGCTGGCCATTAACGGGAACATTCCAATCTGCAGCACCACCGTGATGACGAGCAGCTCCCAAACGCGAAACGTCAGCGACAATCCGCCTGCGAGTCCGTGACCCGTGACTCTGCCAAAGTGTCCGGGCAGGCGCGCAGTCACCCATCGCTCGAGAGAGCGCAAATCAATCCGAAATTGTGCTGCGCGTGGCTCGTGCGCCGCGTCCCGAGTGACATCTCTCCACCCCCGCAGCGCCCGCACATAGGGTTGCACCGTCTTCTCTAGCCACGGCACGGCAAGCCCCGCGATGCAGCCAATCGCTACGAAGGTCAATTGAAAACTTGAGTCGCGCAGCGCCAGCGGCTTGGCAATGAGCAAAATGAGCGCGGCCACCGCCGCCGAATTGAGCAGCTCCAATCGTCGGAAAAAGAATCCTCCAACTAGGATGATCGCGGTCATGATTGCCGCTCGTAGCACCGGAGGTCTTTCCTCCACGACCGCGACGTAGGAAAAAAGCAAGGCGAGCGTGAACAGCATTGTCAGCGAGCGTGCGAAACGCAGTTTCCTCCCCAACCAGAAAAGCACTGCCGCGATAGCGCCCACATGCAAACCGGCAACCACGAGCACATGAAACGCTCCGGTCTTTTGAAAATCTAAGGATTCCGCGCGGTCCACAAAGCTGCGGTCGCCGAGCAACATTGCCCGCAACACTCCGCTAGTTTGTAGGGATCCGCCGCAAAGCGTGTCAATCTCCTCGCGCAGTCGTTTTCTCGTCCGCGCCAAGTGCGTGGCGAGCGTGCCACGCGACGTTCCAACTCGCTCGATGAGCTTTGGTGACCGCAGCGTGGCCACCAAATCAATATTCTGTTGCGCCAGGTAGGCACGCCGGTCGAACGCGCCTTCATCCCGGAAGATTTGAGGCAGTCTGGCTTCCGTAAGAACCGACACTTGGTCACCTGCATGAAGTTCGGGCAGCGGGGCTTCATCCCCTCGGGGCGTGAAACTCAAACGCAATCCGCCTTGAACAGATCGAAGCGAGTCCTCGTACTCCACGCCGTTCAATTCGATTTCCACTCCGTAGCCCCACGGCATTTTCGAGGGTTCATCGCGCAAGCATCCATGCCACCGCAAAGGCGATTGCAAGGACAGGCGGCCTTGTTCAAGGAGAGATGTTACGTGATTCGCGGGTCGCGGCTGCTCTGCGACGCAAGCTCCCAAAAAGCCAAGCGACAACCAGCTCGAAAGGGAGAGGGCAGCAGCAGGGAAGAGGCGTCCACTTCTTGCGAAGCTTAACCCTGCAACAATGAGAACCAGGCTCGCCGAAAAGCAAACTGCGAGCAAGAAGACTGAAGTGACATGGGGGGCCACTGCAGGATACAGGCCGAGTGCGATGCCGCAAGCAAAAGCTGCGGCAATCGCAACGGCCGGCAGTCTCATGGTGCTTTACGTAACATGACCAGCGTTTCGATGTGAAATGTCTGCGGAAACAGATCGAACAAGTGCATTTCCGTGATTTCGTAGCGCTTACCCAGGGCGTCTATCTCCTTCGGCTTGCGCGGCGAATTTGTCAAGACCGCCAAATCCCTGGCCAGCGTGGATGGATCACAGGAAAGATAAACGATTTCTGTCGCTCCAAGTTCCGCAAGATCTTCTGCTGCCTGTGCGCCCAATCCTGCCCGCGGAGGATCTAACACCACAAATTCCGGCCGTTCCGTTGTCTTCTTCAGAAACTCCTCCGCATGTTTATTGTGCGAAACGACATCCACTTTCGCGAGTTCGGCATTCACTTGCAGATCCCGCGTTGCCGCGAGATTCGCATCCACGCTTACCACTTTTGCGAAGGTCTTCGCCAACGGCAGCGTGAAGAATCCGACTCCGGCATACAAATCGAGTGCCAGTTCGCCTCGCGCACTCGCCACCACGGTCTTCAGCAAATCTTCAATCAAAAAGCGATTCACCTGAAAAAACGACAAATGGCTTACGCGGTATTGATAGCCACCAGCTTCCTGCGTGAGGTATCCGGGCCCGCTCAGTTCCAACTTGTTCCGTTTCTGATCCAGTAGCAATAAGCTTTCAAGTTGTGGAAGCGCGTTGTGAAAAGCCGACTTCAACTCTTCTGCAGGCTTTGGAAACCTTTCAAACGCCACGTTCAGTGCGATTTTTTCATCCCGCGAATCTGCAAACGCCTCAATCTCCTGCACTCCGGCGGGCACCGTGCCGGATCGCGTCATGTCCTGCAGTTTCAAAAACGTTCGCGCGAGCAGAGGCGAAAGAACAGGGCATTCGTCAATCGGCAAGATCACCGAACTTTCCGGCAAGAAATATCCCAGCGCGCGCGGCATCCCGGTGCGCACCGCCCACTGCGCGCGATTCCTATAGCCATACGCGTCCGCTGCATGCTCGACAATCGGACCGGCCCACGAAATGCCACCGAGGCGTGAGAGCGTTTCGCGCAAGATTTCTTTCTTCAGCCGCAACTGTTCCTCAGCGGAGATATGTTGATAGTGGCAACCGCCGCATTTCTGAAAGTGCGCGCATCTCGGTTTGTCGCGTTCTTTCGCCGGAGAAGTGACCTCCAGCAGTTCTGCCCAGAGGAGTTTCTTCTGTTTCTTTTTAGTGGCCGCGCGTACTTCTTCGCCAGGCAGGACAAAGGGCACAAAAACGGTGTTTCCGTCGGCGTGCGCCAAGCCATCGCCGCCATAAACCAGCTTCTCGATGGATAGTTTTAGGTCATCGGACATAGGAACGGTCTCATTCTACGACACACGGTTCCGGGAAAGGGCAGAACGAAAGAGGAGGCGCAAAAGGGGGCGGGGGGTGTCGTATGTGTGGCAAACAAAGGAGTTACAAACGGCGATTTTTGGAAGTGTGGCAAGCAAAGGGCTTACCGGCAATTTTGTCGGATCTGTGGCAAATACTGGGGTTAGCGGCGTTTCGGAAGGGGTTCGGGGCCTGGGTCGGCAGGATGGCCGAAAGTGGACAGGAACCCTCGCATGTTGAACGTTTGGAGCAAGAAGCGATTGTTGGGCAGTAGTCACTTAGGGACGTTACAGCAAAATAATCAATTTGTCTAGGAAAATATAAGTAGCGTTGATACATGGGTTTAGGAAAGGGAGTTGTTTGGTCCTACTGCGCTTGCTTCGCAACAGGCTCAAGAATCAAGAGAAGTAAAAGAGACTCAGTCGGGGCAGACGGAATTCTTCCAGCAAACGTTTCTGAAGGTATTGCTTCTCAACCAGCGCTAACTGCTCGGCTTTCATTTTGCGCCGGTACACGGCCAGTTGCCCATCCAATTCGCGCCGGATTTTGAGCATCAGCTCTTCCGGAGAATGGCTTGTCAGGATTGCCTGCGTTTTTTCATCTAAAACTGTAAGCCGCCGCTCTAAATCTTCCAAATCGAGTATTCCTGGCGTGTCCAGCAGCGTGGCCGCAGCCTCGACCGATCTTGCGATTTCTGAAAGAGCTGCAGCGAGTTCCGGCGGCACATACTGGCCCTTTTCTGCTGCTTGCCTTAGTTGCGCGACGTTCCGCTGAAAGTATTTCTTCAGTTCGTCGCGCGAAAACGCTTCTTTCTGCCGGCTCTGCTTCGCCGCCGGCGCTTTGCCCGCTGCAGCCTCTAGTTGTTCTTCCGCCGCTTCCAAGACCGCATCCGTGCAATACGCCAGGCTCTTCAGCGGCTTTCCCGCGCCGCGCCGCGATCTTCCATAGCTCTCGAAGGCACGGTCAATCCCTTTTAGCACCGCGTCCAGCGGCACGCCGGCCTTCTGCCAGGCCTCCATGATCGCCCAATCGAGGGGCGACACGAGCAAGTGCGCTCCTCGCTTTTTCCAGAAATATTCTTCGATTTCTGTGAAGTAGTTGAAATAGTTCCAGCCGTCCATTGTGTTGGTTGGAAGCGTTGAAATTGAGATGCTTCGCTCCGCTCAGCATGACAACTTAATGCGAACGGTTTACCTATCCATTGAATCTTGCCAACTATAGCTTCATGCGAAGCTCAGAAAAGCTGCAGCAAGCTGCCGCACTCCAAATGGGTCGCAATATTTGGGGGACTCCGTAAAGCATGGAGCACTAGTGTTGCGTTTTCTTTGCGGGAATGGTACTCCTTGCCCCCTGCGCGTCCGCCGCCACGCTCTTACCGTGCTCAGCAGACTGATTCTTTTCCCAGATCAATCGCAAACCGGTTAGCGTCAGAAACTCATCCGTGTACTCGATGTACTTCGAGCCTTTTGCCACCAATCGCGCCTGCCCCCCCGTCGCAACTACTTTCGCGTTTTCGCCAAGCTCCTTCTTCATACGCGCGAGCATGCCGTCCACCATGTCGACCGCGCCGTAGTACAAACCGGCCTGGGTGTTCATGACGGTGTTTGTCCCAATGATTTTGCCCGGATCCTTGATTTCCACGCGCGGCAATTTCGCTGCCCGCGCGAACAATGCTTCCGCGGCGATTCCCAACCCCGGCGCAATCACGCCTCCCAAGTATTCGCCCTTTGCGGAAATCGCATCGAACGTAATCGCCGTCCCAAAATCCACCACAATGCACGGTCCGCCATATTGATGAAAAGCCGCCACGCCATTCACAATACGGTCCGCTCCCACTTCAGACGGGTTATCCACCAGCACGGCCATTCCCGTTTTCACGCCCATCTCGACAAACAGCGCTTTCTTACCGAAATACACGCGCGACATTTCCCCCAGCGTCCAGTTTACCGGCGGCACCACCGAGCTAATGATCACTCCCGTGATGTCATTCCGGTCGAGCCCTGCCAGCGTAAACAGATTTCGCGTGAGCACGCCATATTCGTCGATGGTTTGCTCCCGCGCGGTCGTCAATCGCCAGTTCGCGATCAGGTCTTGGCCGCGAAACACGCCCAACACCGTGTTCGTGTTTCCTACGTCAATGGTCAGCAGCATTTACCGCGCCTCCGCCACGTCCCCGGCAATCACCGTCACCACGCGCCCGTCGTCGCGTTCCACTTGCAGCAAACCTTCCGGCCCCAGACCTACGGTCGTTCCCAAATAGCTTTCCGTGCCGCTCGTCACGCGCACGCGCTTCCCATGCGCGTAACTCGAAAGGACTTCGAAGCGCTTCACCACGCTAGCCACTCCCTCCTGCAGGAACCGATTGTAGTCGCTCTCGAATTCTCGCAGCAACCGGACCAACAGCTCCACGCGCGATTGCGGTTTGCCGGTTTCCTGGCGCAGGGAAGTCGCACTATGTGCGAGCTCGCCGGGAAATCGCTCCTGGTTCACGTTCAATCCGATTCCCACCACGACGAACCGGATCTGTCCCGGCTCGGCGTGCATTTCCGTCAGGATGCCGCCCGCTTTTTTCCCATGAATGATCAAATCGTTCGGCCACTTTAAGTCCACCGACAGGCCTGTGACTGCCTCCACCGCGGTGTGTGCAGAAAGCCCTGCCATCATCGTCAGCAAAGGAGCCTGCACGGGCGCCAGTTTTGGGCGTAGCAGCAACGTGACGTAAATCCCCGTCGCCCGTTCCGAATGCCAAGAACGTCCTGCTCGGCCTCGCCCCGCGCTCTGTTCCTCTGCAATGACTACTGTGCCTTCCGGTTCTCCCGCATGGCCTAGCTCGAACGCCACGCGATTCGTCGAATCCGTCTTGAAAAAATGATGGATGCGCTTTCCAAGCAGGCTGCCTTTCAGCCGCCGCTTGAGCTCATCCGCCGTAAGAATGTCAGGAACTTTTTCGAGGAAGTATCCGGTGGCGGCCTGCCCTTTTACTTTCACACCGAGCTCGCGCAAACGTTCCACCCAGCGCCACACCGCCGACCGCGAAACGCCGATTTCGCGCGCAATGCGCGCTCCGCTGATTACGATGGTGGCGTTCTTCGCCAGCAGCGTCAGCAGCCCGGCCACTCTCCGGTCCGTTGTTCCGGGCAATGGTTCAGGGTTCATGAGGGATATCGTTGCGCCTGTGCGCCGCCTAAGCTTACGTTTCCTCGATGCCATCCACAAGCAGGCTCAGGTTCGCGGCGGGCGCCGAGTGCGTCAGCATCCCGGAGGAAAGAAAATCGGCCCCAGCCTTCGCATAAGCGTGGACGTTTTCGAGCGTAATTCCGCCGGAAATTTCGATTACGCAATTCGGGCGCATGCCGCGGGCAATCTTCACGCACTGCGCTGCGCGGTCGGGCGTCATATTGTCGAGCAGCACCGCTTCTGCGCCTGCGCCGAGCGCTGCAATCAATTCGCGCTCGTCCCGCACTTCGATCTGCACCGTCAGCGGAGCGGGGCCAACTACCTCTGGGTCCAGCCCTGCCGCATCGTATGCGCTCGCCGTTCTTGGTGCAGGCGCCTTGGGCGCTACATACGTGTGCGCTTTATCGAGCGCGGCCTTAATTCCCCCCGCCAGAGCGATGTGATTTTCTTTCAGCAGAATGGCATCGTAGAGGCCAAAGCGGTGATTCGTCCCGCCGCCCATTTTCACGGAGTATTTTTCAAGTATGCGCAGACCGGGCGTCGTTTTCCGCGTGTCGCGAATCCGTGTTTTCGTGCTAGCCAGTTGTTCCACAAATCGTCGTGTGTAAGTGGCAATTCCACACAGATGAGATAAGAAATTCAGCGCGGTCCGCTCACCAGTTAGAATCGCTGTCGCATTTCCACGCATCTGCACGAGCTTCGTGCCAGGTTCCACAAAGGACCCGTCTGCGTACAGGCAATGAACTTCCATCTCCGGGTCCAGGGCGCGAAACACGTTTTCTGCGAGCGGCAATCCCGCACACACTAATGTTTGCCGCGCCAGGATGTGCGCTCGCGCCACGGCGTTCGGCGGAGTCGTGGCCGCGGTGCTGGCGTCGCCCGAGCCGATGTCCTCGGCCAGAGCGTTTCGAACGATTTTTTCGATTTCTTCGGAATGCCAGTTCACGAGCGTCAAGTTCCGGCAGCTTGGCTGCTGCCTCCGTCGAGATCCCTGAGCCGCTTGAGCAATTTGTCTTGCTCAATTTTCTGTTGCGCCAGCGTGGCTTCCAATCCCTTGATAATCTTTTCCGGCGCGCGACTGCGAAACGTTTCATCTCCGAGTTGTTTTTCTTTCGAAGAGATCGCCTTTTGCAGGCCTTCGATCTCTTTTTTCAGCCGCGTTCGTTCAACGTTCGCATCCACCGCCTCTGAATACATCAGGCGGACGTCAAACGTTGCCGTCGAGCGCACCACTCCGTTTTTCGCATCAAACTGTTCTCTGGGAACGATGCGCAGTTCCGACAAAATGGCAAACCGTTCCAACGCTTCCTGGTTTGTTTGAATCACGCGGCCAGTGGCAGTCTCACTTGTAGCGAACTCCGCCGCCACTTTCTTTTTGGGATCAAGCTTCAAATCGGCGCGGATGTTGCGGAGCGCGCCCACGATTTCCTGAATTTGCGCCACGTCGCGCAGTGCGTCTGGATTTTTCCAACGCGCATCTGCTTCAGGAAAATGCCCCAGCGCAATGGACTTTGCTCCAGTGGCCTGCGGCAGTTGGTGCCACAGCTCTTCCGTCAGGAATGGCATGAACGGATGCAGCAGCCTCAGCGCTGCGTCGAACGCGGCGGACAGATTTTTCCACGCCACGGTCGCACGTTCGCGGTCCACGCTTTGCAATTCCGGCTTGACCCATTCGATGTACCAATCGCAGAAGTCGCCCCAGAAAAACTGGTAAACGCTCTGTGCCGCCTCATGAAACCGGTAATTGGCGAGCGCATCGTTCACCATTTCGACTGTCGCCGCGAGCCGAGCGAAAAGCCACGCGTCAACGAGCGGAACTTTTCCGTCCACCGCGTACGGGGCTCTAGCGCGCACTTCTGGGCTCGCCAGTTCTTCCAGCTTCGCTCCGGTTTGTTCAAACTTATCTAGATTCACGAACAGGAAGCGCGCGGCATTCCAAATTTTATTGGCAAAATTCCGCGCACTGGCAAGTTTGTCGTCCGACAGGATGATGTCTGTTCCCGGCGCCGCCATGGAAGCCAAGCAAAACCGCATCGCGTCGGTTCCGTACTGCTGGTTCAACGCTACGGGATCGAGCCCCGTGCCCTTAGACTTCGACATTTTCTCGCCGCTTCCTGTGCGTACGAGCGAGTGCAGATACACCGTGCGAAAAGGAACCTTCCCCGTGAAATGAATCCCCATCATGATCATTCGCGCCACCCAGAAAAACAGGATGTCGTATCCGTTGATCATTAACGTCGTCGGATAATAAGTCTTGAAATCTTGCGTTTTCTCAGGCCAGCCCAGAGTCGAAAAGGGCCACAATTGCGAGCTGAACCAGGTATCGAGAACGTCCGGATCCTGTTCCAGATTTGCCGACCCGCACGTCGCACATTTCGCCGGAGTCTCGCGCGCCACGGTGATGTGCTTGTTCTCCTTGCAGTACCACGCCGGGATTCGGTGCCCCCACCAAAGTTGCCGCGATATCGTCCAATCGCGGATGTTGTGCATCCAGTTGAGATACTCGGTGCGTCGATTTTCGGGGATGATGAGGATGGTGCCTTCTTTGCCGGGCTTGTATTCCTCCACAGCTTTAATAGCAGGTGCGGCAAGGTCCTTCATTTTGCAAAACCATTGCGTGGAAATGCGCGGCTCCACAACCGTTTTGCTGCGTTCGCAGAGGCCGATCGCGTTCGTATGATCTGTAATCTTTGCGAGCAAGCCTTGGGTCTTCAAATCCTCCACAATCTTCTTCCGCGCTTCGAATCGATCCATCCCAGCGTACGCGCCCGCGTTCGCATTCATATGCGCGTCGTCGGTCATCACGTCAATTTCGGCGAGCTTGTGTCTCTTTCCGGTTTCGAAATCATTGGGATCATGCGCCGGCGTGATTTTCACCGCTCCTGTCCCGAATTCGCGGTCTACTATCTCATCCGCAATAATCGGGATTTCGCGGTTCATCAGGGGGAGCAGCGCTTTCTTGCCGACCAGGTGCTTGTACCGTTCGTCCTCCGGATGCACGGCGACCGCGGTATCTCCGAGCATGGTTTCCGGCCGCGTCGTCGCGACGGTCAGGAATTCTTTCGTTCCCACGACGGGATACTTGATATGCCACAAATGTCCCTGGCGCTCTTCGTGAACGACTTCAAGGTCACTCAGCACCGTCAAGCAGTCCGGACACCAGTTCACTAGCCGGGTCGCGCGGTAAATCAGCCCTTCTTCATACAGTCGAACAAAAACTTCACGCACGTTTCGAGACATTTCCGGTGAGAGCGTGAACCTCTCTCGAGACCAGTCGCAGCTTTCCCCGATTCCCTTCATCTGCTCAATAATTTGCCCGCCCGCTTCTTCCTTCCATTTCCACACGTGCTTTTCAAATTCTTCGCGTCCCAGCTTCTGGTAATTGATCCCTTGGTCGGCGAGATATTTCACCACCACACGTTGCGTCGAAATTCCTGCATGGTCCATCCCCGGCAGATACAGGGTGTTGTATCCCCGCATGCGGTGCCAGCGCGTCAGGATGTCGATTTCCGTATGTTCCAGCATGTGCCCGATGTGCAGCGAGCCCGTCACATTCGGCGGCGGAATGACAATCGAAAACACGGGCCCCGGCGCGTTTGGGTCGGCCTTGAACAGGGCTTCTTTCACCCAGAATTCGGCCCAGCGCGGCTCTATCTGCTGCGGTTCGTACGCTTTTGCGATCTCGCGTGCCATTCCGTGTGGTGGTCCAAGAAAGTCCTGCGCTGCGCTTTCCTGCACGGTCGTTCGCTGCAGGGTAATCTTCGACTATAAGGGGCGAAAAGCGGCTCCGTCAAATATTCCCGTCATGGAGCAAAATGCCTTTAGTGTGGGAACTAGGGGACTTAATGGAAGGGAATTACGACTTTTTCGACTTCAACTCTTCTTTGACCATCGCTTCCACGACGGGCTTCAGAATCTCTCGAGTCACTGCCTGCAACACTTCAGGACTCATCTTAGCCAACACCTTCGCCACAAGATCATCCATGTTTGGAGAAGTCGGCGCCGGTGCCGTGGGTGTCGGGCTTGTAGGCTCTACCAGACCATCGTCTTCCCTCGCGTAATAGCTGCTTCCTTCAGACGACGAGGCTTCCGGCCCTTCCAGAATGAATGTAGCGTCTTCCGTTACCTGCGCCGCTTCCTCTCGAATCGCTTCGACCGTTGCTGGCGGAAGGGCAGCCTCTTCGATTACTGCTTTTGCCTCTGGGCTGACCTCGCTCGCTTTTTCATTTCCGTTCTTCGGTACGGCGGCCGGATTTGCCGCCGCAGGCGCATCCCACGTGGAAGCCAATTGGCTGGCCTTCTGCATCTCGCCTTCCCAGGGGCTCGAGGACACAGAAAACCACGAATCTTTTCCTTGTTTCTTCTCCTCGCCTGGCTTCGGTTCGCTGAGAGTCTTTGTTTTATCTTCAACAACCGCGGTAGCAGTCTCTGTTGTGCGCTTCTCGTTAAAGATGGCAGCCGGCTCAGGAACCGCAGGCGGAGGAACGGGTGGTTGCCACACATCTGCCGACGACGGCTTATTCGAAATTGGCGTTGCTTCTTGTACCGGGGCCGGCGGAGCCGCCTGCACTTCCTTTACGGGATTGCTTGCCACGGGAGCGGCTTCCACGGGCGCGGGTTTCTCCTCTTCCTCCGGCTCCCATCCCGTGTTTCTCGATTTGCTGGCGGCAATTTGCTCGAATCCCCCCATGCGCCAATCGTTTGCGTTGCCCTTGGACTTCGACTTCTTGGCTTTCTCTACGGGAACTTCCTCTTCGTCCGCAGTTGCTTCCGGCCTCCAAGCAGCCGGCTCTTCGTCTTCCTCTTCCTCAACCTCTTCTTCGTCGCGGTCGCGCCAGTCGTGCTCCATCGTGAATTCCGGCGAGGTCGTTGTCGCAAAACTCGAATCATCCGGTGTCTCTTCCGCCGGAGTTTCCAGCAGGCTGCCGAATGCCACTGGCTGAGAGCTCGAGTCTATTTTCAATGGCTCAGGCTTTGCCGGCACTTCCTCCACGAAGCTTTCACTTGCGGCTTCCGGAGCGCTCTCCATGTGGAATTCTTGTATCGGTGTCGCGCCAACTGTCGGCACGGTCGCATGGCTCGGCGTGAACACTTCTCTAGCGCCGAAAGCTTCCGGCTCGGAAACTTTTGCGGCGGGCGCGCTCACGTGGCCCGCTCCCGAGCGCTGCAGCGCCGACTTCACCATCGAAATCAGCGGGTCGGGCGGAATAAATGGCTTCTTCAACACGCCGTCCGCTCCCACCCTCTGCGCTTCCTGTTCATCAAGGGGATCGAACGCACCTACCAGGAGAATCACGGGGATGTGCGACAGCGCGGAATCCATCTTCACGAACTGGCAAACTTCGTAGCCATTTCTTACTGGCATGAACACGTCGGCAAGCACTAGGTCCGGACGCACGTCGGCAATCTTTCGCACTGCCGCTTCGCCATTCCCAACGGCGACAACGTCAATGCCCTGGTCTTTCAGAGCAAGACTGACCATCTTCTGGATGTTGCTGTTGTCGTCCGCAACCAGAATCTTCGCCACTAAAGACCCTCCGGCGATACCACACCCGTGCACGCCACCCCGGTTGTACCAGAGAGGGGCGTCTACCTCATTTTATTGGAGCATTCGCGGGCGTGGGCGTCAATCACCCCGGGGTAGGATTGTGTCGCAAAGCAATACTGCCTAATTGCACACTACTACCCGCTTCAAACCCGCGAAAACGTCAAAAGGGTGCAACCTGGCGGCACCCTTGGCGCACTCCAATCTCGTTCCTGTTAGAAAAGAGGAATTACCACGGAATGACTTTCTTTAATCCCTTCTTTTTCTTGCTGCTGGACTCTTTCTTTTTGTCGTTTTTGTCCGATTGGCTTCCGGTGTCCGACGCGGCCTGTGGAGCAGCGGTATCCGCTTTCGTTCCATCGCTTGCCTGACCAGCGGCGGCCGCCCCGTCCGTTTTCGCCGTTCCCTCGGTGGTGGGGGTAGCCTCGGCGCCGCCATCCGTCTTTGGTGGATCGCTCGTCCCCGCCGTGGAAGCGTTGGCCGGATCGCTCGGCGCTGCTGCGGCCGGCGGATCCGTCTGTTGCGTCTGCGGCTTCGCCTCGGTCCCTTCTACCGCAGGCGTTACATTTTCTGCTCCCCCAGAAGTCCCCGCTGGGCTCCCCGGTGACACCGTGGCCACGATTCCCGTTCCAATCCCGCCAATCCGTGGATTCCCGCCACCCGACAAAATGTCCACCCCTTCGTCATTCTCCGACTGCGGCGTCATCGTCGGTGTCCCCGATTTCGCAGCAGTGTACAACTCCTGCCTCGGGCTCGTATGCACCAGCGCCAGGGGTTTCAAGAGGAGTGCGTCGTGCTTCCGCGGCGCATTCTTCTCCGCGGTCATCCAGGCCACGGCCTTCGGGTCCGGTTGCGGAATCGGTGCTTTCAGGTCTTTTAGTCTCTCCTTGGCTCCCGGAACCAGTGGCGAAAGCGGGTATTCCCGCACGATTCTTGCGTAATAAGGCGCCGCCAGCTCCTTCTTCTCCGTGCCTTCCCAGATGTCCCCCAGCATCCACAACGCGCGATCTGCCTTGCTGTACAGCGGATAGCGGTTGACAAGCGCAGCTAGTCTCGAAGCCGCTGCTCTCTTATCGCCACGAGTTGTGTAATAAAAATACCCAATGCGGAAATCTCCCTCCGCCAGCACTTCTTGCACTTCCCGCAAATACTGCTCTGCTTTTGGTGCCAGCGGGTCACTCGGATACTTCTGCAAAAAGGTTTGGAACGCGTCCTCTGCTTCCAGCGCCTGTGTACGGTCGCGGTCCGGCTTTTCCATCTGCCGGAAATGCGCCATCGCTACTTGCAGTTTCGCGTAAGCCGCCTCCGGCAGCATCGGGAAGAACACGTAGAAATCTTCGTACGCTTGAATGGCCTGCATCGTGTTTGCCGTCCCGCCCTCTTTGTAATACGAATCCGCAATTGCCAGCTTCGCTTTGGCCAGGTATTCACTGTCCGGGTAGGTATTGATCAGCGTCTGCATGTTCAGCCGGCCTACTTCATGTCTGCCGTGCTTGATGTCGTCTATCGCGCGTTGATACAGAAGTTTGTCTGGCTCCGCGGTATTGTCCGCGCTCGTGGACTTATTGACCTTTTTCTTGTGGCGCAGGGGCCACTGTGCATTGCTAGGCATGGCGCTGAGCAGCATCAATCCGCCTGCCATCAGGACAGCCATCAGTTTCGCGCTAGCGCCGGAAAAAGTAATGCGCACTACGCACCTCTCTTGCAGATCTAGGATTCCCCGCGACAGGCTGCATAGGCCATCCAAGCCCGCAGCATACCCCAGTTTGAACCGTTTAATTATACCTGAACGAAAGGACAGGTGGCCCAACATCTTCACGAATTCCGAATAGGCTCCCGGCCCGCCTGGCTGTCGCACTCTTTCTGATGCCGGTGCAGGTCTCCAGGGGTTGCCTTGCTTCCGCTCTCTATTCCTTGAACTTCTTGCTCGTGGTCGCTTGTTTTTCTCTTTGCAGTTCGATCACGTCCGCCCCGGTGTCAGAACTCCCCAGCAGCCACTTGCTGAAGAAGTCCCCGCGCGCCACGGTGACGTAGCTCTGGATAGGCATATAGCTATGCCGCATTCCCGGGAACACCAGCATTTCGAATCGCTTATTGGCTTTGACCAGCGCGTTCGCCAGCCGCATCGTATTCACCATGCTCACGTTATCGTCCATGTCCCCGGTGGTCAGCATCAAGTGCCCCTTCAGGTTTTTCGCAATTTCCGAGTTCTTGTCGATTTCGTAGATGAACTTCTCCGTTCCGTCCTTTTGCCTTTCTTCCCGCACTCCATGGTACTTTTCGCTCCACGTATTGTTGTACACGTTGTTGTCGTGGTTCCCCGATTCCGACCATCCCGCCCGGTAGAAGTCCGGATACTGCAGCATCGCTGCCGCCGTCATGAATCCTCCGCCGGAGTGGCCCCACATCCCGACGCGGCTCAAATCCATGTACGGCCGCGACGCCGCCAGCCGTTCCAAAGCTGCCTTCTTATCTGCCAAACCGTAATCTCGCAGATTCCCGTAGCCGTAGCTGTCATACCATTTGTCCCGCTGCGGGCTTCCGCCGCGGTTCCCCACCTCTACAACCACAAACCCGAGTTGCGCCAGTGGTACGTTTGGGCTTTTCGGCGAAAACGCTTTGGTGACTTGCTCCACCTGCGGCCCCGGATACACAAACTCAATGACCGGATACTTCCGGTTCGCATCGAAATCAAACGGCTTGTAGATCACTCCATAAAGATCGGTCACTCCGTCATCGGCCTTTACTTTGAACATTTCCGGATACTTGAACCCTGCCGCCATCAATTGCGACACATCCGTCGCTTCCAGTTCGCACAGCGGTGTCCCTTGGCCATCGAGGAGCAGGGACCTCGGCGCGGTATCCACTCGCGAATACGTGTCCACAAAATACTTGCCCGAATCCGGCCAGCTCACCGCATGCGTAAGATTGCCCGGCGTCAGCAGTTTAAGCCCGCTTCCATCGAGGCCGACGCGGTACAAATGCGTGTAATAGGGGTCTTCCCCGCTTTCGCGGCCGTTCGCCGTGAAATACAGTGTTCGCGTTTTCTCGTCCACCGATGTGATTTGATCCGTCACGTATTCGCC
>JAWOLO010000169.1:0-3819 GCA_033853375.1 Terriglobia bacterium | reverse complement strand
GCTTCGCCAATTGCACCAACATTGGCGAGTGCGAGGCCGCTTGCCCCAAACAGATCAAACTGGAAGTCATCGCACAGAGCAACGCGGACTACATCAGGTCAGCTTTTAAGGAACGACCGGAGGTAGTCTCCAGCGGCGTCGGCTGATCGCGACTCAAGGGCTTTTCTGCAGTGCCGCCGCGCGTTGCTTAGGTTAAAATCTCACGGCCATTTTTGAGGGCGCATTCTGCTCGTTGCCCCGAGGGAGTGTCAATTGACACGATTCAGCCATCGTTTTCTCGCGATTCTGTCTCTTTGTGCCGCCTTGCTTGCAGCTTCGCGGATTAGCACGCCCGTGAAAGCAGACGATATCGCCGAGCGCGCCAGGAAGCTGCATTTCTCTTCGATCGTGCTCGACACGCACGACGACACCACCCAGCGGTTTTTCTCCAAGGATTTCGATCTCGGCAAGCACAATCCCGACGGCCACGTGGACATTCCGCGCATGCGCGAAGGTGGCATGAACGCACTTTTCTTTTCCATCTGGATTGATGGCCGCATTACGGGTCCGCCCGCGGTGCAGAAAGCTCTCGATCAGATTGATGCGGTTCACGAAAACGTCCTCAAGTATTCGAAGGAAATGATGTTCTGCCGCACCGCCGAGGAAGTCCGGCGCGCCCACGTTCAAGGAAAAATCGCTGCGCTCATCGGCGTCGAGGGCGGCCACATGATTGGCGACGACATTCGCGTGCTGCGCATGTTTGGCGACTTGGGTGTCCGCTATATGACGCTGGCTCATTTCTACAACGACGAGTGGGCGGACTCCTCCACCGACAAGCCTGCGCACAACGGCCTCACCGATTTCGGTAAAGAGGTTGTCCGCGAAATGAATCGCCAGGGAATCATGGTGGACATTTCTCACGTCAGCGACAAAACGTTCTATGATGCGCTCGAAGTTAGCAAGGCTCCGCTCATCGCCTCCCACTCCTCTTGCCGCGCCTTGTGCAATCATCCGCGGGACATGTCCGACGACATGATCAAAGCGTTGGCTGCGAAAGGCGGCGTCATTCAGATCAATTACGAGCGCAGCTTCATTGACCAGGCCTACAAGGACGCCTACGACAAAGCTTCGGGTGGAGTCGTGGCCGCTACGGAGAAAATTACCAAAGAATGCGGGGACGACAGCGATTGCATCAGCAGAAAATTAAAAGACCTCCAAACGCAAATGGAGGCTTCTGGAGCCTTGCCACGGGTGAGCTGGGAGAGAATTATTGATCACATCGATCACGTCGTGAGACTTGTCGGGCCCGATCACGTGGGCCTTGGCTCTGACTTTGATGGCGCCACCATGCCCGACGGCATGGAAGATTGCTCCAAACTCCCGAAAATCACAGAAGCCCTGATGCGCAAAGGCTACAAAGACGACGACATCCGCAAAATCCTCGGCGGCAATTTGCTGCGCGTGATGGAGCAAACCGAGAAAGTCAGCAGGGAACTGCAGGCGCAATAGCAAACAAACTTTCTATGTTTCATGGAGAAACGAGAGTTGAGATGCTGCGAGTCTTTCTCACAACCGCGCTTTGCGCTTCGGCAGGTTGTTTCCTGGCGGTGGCCGTGAAGTCCGACAACATCTTTGCGCGCGCCAAGAAACTGCATTTCTCCTCCATTGTCGTGGATACGCACGACGACACCACGCAGCGGTTCCTCGACGGAAAATTCAACATCGGCACGCGCCACACGGATGGCAGCATCGATATCCCACGCATGCGCGAAGGCGGCTTGGACGCCATTTTCTTCTCCATCTGGATTCCCAGCAAGATCACGGGACAAGAGGCCGTCAATCGCGCGCTGGATCAGATCGAAGCGGTTCGCGAACAGGTAGACGCCCATCCGAAAGATCTCGTTCTTGCTACTAACGCCGCTGAAGTTCGAGCGGCGCGCAAGCGAGGCAAAATCGCTGCCTTGATGGGCGTCGAAGGTGGCCACATGATTAACTCCGACCTCGAAGTGCTGCGCAAGTTTGCAAGCCTTGGCGTTCGCTACATGACGCTGACGCATAGCGGCAATGATGAATGGGCTGATTCTTCCGGGGATACCGCTGCGCACAACGGTCTCACCTATTTCGGCAAAGAGGTCGTCCGCGAAATGAACCGCCTCGGCGTTATCGTGGACATTTCTCACGTCAGCGATAAAACTTTCTACGACGCGCTGGAAGTCAGCAAAGCCCCGATGATCGCCTCGCACTCTTCCTGCCGCGCCCTTTGCGACGCTCCCCGCAACATGACCGATCAAATGATGAAAGAGCTTGCCGCCAAAGGCGGCATCATTCAGATCAACTATCACGTCGGCTTTCTCAGCCAGGAATTTCGCAACGCCGAAAAAGCCAATCCTGAAATTAACAAAGCCATCGGCGAAGAAGTGCAGAAGCGTTGCGGCGAGAATGAAGCCTGCCAGCTCCTCGAGGGCGATCGCCTCACCCGCGAATACGTCGAGCAGGGTAAGCTCCCGCGCGTCGATTGGACAAAAATCATCGAACACATCGATCACGCCGTGAAAGTTGCCGGCATCGATCACGTTGGCCTGGGCTCCGATTTTGACGGCGCAAACATGCCTTATGGCATGGAGGACGCCTCGAAACTTCCCAAAATTACCGACGCTCTTTTGAAAAAAGGATACTTCGAAGGTGACGTAAAGAAGATTCTCGGCGAAAATACGCTACGGGTCATGAGCGAAGTGGAGCGCGTCAGCCGGGAACTTTCCAATCAGTCACAGAAATAGAGTTTGATTTTTGCAAGTTGATTCGAAGAGGAGAGAGAACTGCAATGAGAAAGTCAGTAACGGGAATTTTCGTTGTCTTGTTCGCGCTTGCGTTCCAAGCACAAGCGCAAACTCCAGCACAGGCTCCGAGCAAGCCCAAGGCCACTGCACCCGCCGCCAGAAAGCCCGCGGCAGCCAGCTACGATCGTACGTTGCTGCATCCCGCACTGCTCAAAGAGAAAGCCCCGGAAAACTTCCAGGTCAAATTCGAAACCACGCGGGGCGATTTCACCATGAACGTCACGCGTTCGTGGGCGCCCGTCGGCGTCGATCGCTTCTACAATCTCGTCAAGCATCATTTCTACGACAATATGGTGGTGTTCCGCGCCGTGCCCGGCTTCGTGGTGCAATTCGGCATCAGTTCCTATCCCCCTGTGTCCGCTGCTTGGGAGAACGCCAATATTAAGGATGATCCCGTCACCCAGAGCAACAAGCGCGGCTACGTAACCTACGCGAAAACGTCGCAGCCCAATTCGCGCTCCACTCAAATCTTCATCAGCTTCAAGGACAATTCGTTTCTGGACTCACAGGGCTTTGCGCCTTTTGGCGTCATCGATGCCGAGGGCATGAAAGTCGTGGAAATGCTTTACGACCAGTATGGCGACCAGCCTACTGGCGAACAGGACCAGATCACGAAACTCGGCAAAGCCTATCTCGACAAAAAGTATCCGAAGCTCGATGTCATCAAGCACGCCACGCTGGTTGGCGCCGCCGCGGCGGCAACTCCGGCAAAACCAACTGCCACCCACAAAACAGCGGCGCCTTCGGCAACAAAGCCGCAATAAATGTCCAGAAATTGACCACGATGATGGATTACTTTTTTGCATGTCATGCATCTAAGTTTTGATAGGGACTTCCTTTGACAAAGGAAGTCCCCGAAAAGTATCCTGCTTCCTGCATGAAGAATTGCTGCCAGATGATGTGTTGTCCCTGCGCGTGTAGCGCCATGTGTCACATGACACCCATCTCTGGCCAGAGGAGTTTTCGGACTTAGCCTAACGTAATCATCGAGTTCCGAAGCCCG
>JAWOLO010000168.1:0-9091 GCA_033853375.1 Terriglobia bacterium | reverse complement strand
CCGACGAATCCAAACTCGCCGTGATCCCTCGCGGCGGAGGAACAAAACTCGGCTGGGGCAACCCACCTGCTCGCGCCGATGTCGTTCTCTCTACGGCGCGCCTTAACAAAATCCTCGAGCACTCCTGGGCCGACCTCACCGTGACCGTCGAAGCCGGGTGCCCCATTCAAACTCTGCAGCAAACCCTCGGCCAGCATGGCCAGCGCCTCGCGCTAGATCCTCTATGGCCTGAGAAAGCCACTGTCGGAGGCATCCTCTCCACCAACGACAGTGGCGCGCTTCGCCTGCGCTTTGGCTCCCTCCGCGACCTCATCATCGGCGTGACCATCGCTCTTGCCGACGGCACCCTCGCCTCGAGCGGCGGCAAGGTCGTCAAAAACGTCGCTGGCTACGATCTACCAAAACTCGTCACCGGCGCACTGGGCACTCTTGGCGTGATTACTCGCGCTGTTTTTCGTCTGCATCCTCTGGCTCACCTTGCACGGTCATTTACCATTTCCGTAAGCAGTTCCGAAGAGGCGCAGAAACTAGTTCTTGCCATTCAGGATTCCAAGCTCGCTCACGTTGCCCTTCAATCGAACTTCTCCACAGAAACACCTCCATCCATTGACATTCTGTTTGAAGGCACTGAAGCTGGGCTCGATGCACAAGCCGCTCAGTTGCGCACTCTCTGCCGCTCCGCGAATATTTCTATAGCGCAGGGCGATAGCCCTGCGGCTCTTTGTTCTTCTAGCGCGTGGAACGCCCGTCAAGCTCTCTGGTCGTTTTCCAATCCTGCCGAAACCGCTGTCGTCAAAATCAGCACGCTCCCAGCCGACCTCGCGCACACCATTGAACTCATTCGCCATGCCGCCGAATCTTCGCACCTCCTCTGGAAATCACTGATGTACGCCACCGGCCTCGGCTGGCTTCGCTTCGAAGGCCTCGCCGATAACTTGCACCGCACGCTCACAAACTTGCGCAGCGTTCTCGAAAAAATGGGAGGCTCCCTCGTTCTCCTTCACCGCCCCGGCCCCGCCGCAATGCCCGCCTTCGATGCCTGGGGCACCCCCGGCGACTCCCTGCCTCTCATGAAAGCCGTCAAGTCGTGCCTGGACCCTTCCTACATGCTGAATCCCGGGCGCTTTGTCGGCGGCATCTGAAAAGCACCGCGTTTTGGGCCTTGATTTGACTTGAGGTCAGCCGCCACATACCATGAGTTTTTCTCAAAGTTCATCGCATGATTGGCACACTTGTCTCGAACTACCGGATTCTTGAAAAACTGGGCGGCGGCGGGATGGGCGTCGTCTACAAAGCGGAAGACACACGCCTCGGACGGTTTGTCGCGCTGAAATTCCTTCCCGAAGAATTAGCCAAAGATCCGATGGCGCTCGAGCGCTTCCAGCGAGAAGCGCGCGCGGCCTCTTCGCTGAATCACCCGAGTATCTGCACCATTTATGACATCGGCGAATCCGGCGGCCGCAATTTTCTAGTAATGGAATATTTGGAAGGTCACACGCTTCGTGACCGCATTGCCGGCCGCCCGCTTCCGCTCGAACTGCTGCTTGACCTCGGCGTCCAGGTGGCTGACGCCCTGGATGCCGCGCACGCTAAAGGTATCATCCACCGCGACATCAAGCCCGCCAATATTTTTGTAACCGCCCGCAACCAAGCCAAGATTCTTGATTTCGGCCTTGCCAAAGTTGGCCCGCGCGCTGCCTCCCCTGTTTCTGCAACGATCACCGCCTCGGGCGCGACTATGCTCGACGACAACCTTACCAGTCCAGGCACGGCGCTCGGCACCATCGCTTACATGTCTCCAGAACAGGTGCGCGGCGAAGACCTCGATGCTCGTTCCGATCTCTTTTCTTTCGGCGTGGTGCTTTACGAAATGGCCACAGGCAATCAGGCCTTTCCCGGTCCCACGTCGGGCGTGATCTTCGACGGAATCTTGAACCGGCAGCCCGTCGAGCCTCTTCGACTCAACCCCATCCTGCCCGTAGAGCTTGACCGCATCTTGAACAAAGCGCTCGAGAAGGATCGCGCGCTGCGTTACCAGACAGCTTCCGACTTGCGCGCAGACCTTCAGCGTCAACAGCGAGATTCCACCTCCGGGAAAGTCAGGGCCTGGCAAGCAACAGCCGCGGCCGCATTACCCGGCGGCAGGCAGGAAGCTCCTTCGTCGCCGCTCGCCGCGAAAGCCGGAAGCAGGAAAAAACTGTATCGCTCATCGACGGACAAAAAGATTGCGGGCGTGTGCGGAGGCTTGGCCGATTATTGGAACATGGACGCCACGTTGATCCGTGTGTCCTGGCTTGTACTAGCTCTTACAGCGGGGATCGGACTTCTCGCTTACCCCATTCTTTGGATGGTTTTGCCCCTGGCGCCAGCCGGAGGAGTTCTAACGTCGGCAACGGCAGTAGGGACAGTGCAACGGCAGGCCGAAGCCGCAAAAGCCAAATCGCCCGGAATCAAGTTTTGGAGCGCCGCGATCCTCGTTTTAGTCCTGGTAGCTGTGGTCGCCGCTGCTTTTTACTTCTGGCCTCGGGGCCGCGCGCGCACCGATTTCTTATCCATCCGCATGCAGAGAATCACGACCACGGGCCAAGCGTTTTCGGCGGGGCTCTCCCCCGACAGCCGCTACGTGGTCTACAGTCAGGACGACAATGGCAAGAAAAGCCTTTGGCTTCGCCAACTGGCCTCGACCAATAGCGTTCAACTCCTTCCCCCCGCCCCGCGCGCCTACCTTATTCCGGAGTTCACTCCCGATGGAAGCTTCATTGATTATCTCGAACGCGTGAATCTGACTGACAGATTTGGGACTCTTTATCAGATGTCTGTCCTGGGGGGCACGCCGCGCAAACTGGTGGACCGCCTGGATAGTCCCGTCACGTTCTCACCCGACGGTAAGCAAATGGCTTTTACTCGCAACGACCTCGCAAAGGGAGAATCCTCTCTCCTACTCGCGGATTCTTCTGGCGCTCATGAAACCACTCTGGTTACGAGGCGCACCAGCAAGGATACTGGCGGTTTTGCCCTCCCTTCCTGGGCGCCCGATGGCAGGACCATCTCCGTGGCAGTGTCCGATCCTGACCCGGGCGGCCTCTACTTTCATGTGTTGAGTGTTTCGGTCAGCGACGCGTCCACCAAACCCTTTTCGCCTGTGCACTGGAGAACCATCAACGATCTTCTTTGGATTCCCGACGGGAGTGGTATTCTCATCGCCGCGCAGGAAAAAACCGGCGCTCCGCAGCAAATCTATTGGAACGCGGAAGGCAGTGGGGAAGCACACAAAATCACTGCCGACGTGAATAGCTATATCTCTCTCAGTGTGGCTTCGGATTCCCGCTCCTTCGTGGCCATCCAGAGCGACATCAACGTCAATCTGTGGGTTGGTCCCGCCAACGACCCTGACGCCGCTGTGCAGATCACTTCCGGCAGGATGGACGGCATCGGCGGCCTGGCTTGGACCATGGATGGCCGCATCGTTTATCAAGGAAATGTCGGTGACACCTATCAAATCTGGATGGTCAATGCCGACGGCTCCGCCGACCATCAAGTAACCAACGACCGCTACTTCCATACCCAGCCCGCGGTCTGCGAATCAGGCCGCTCCATTGTTTTTGAATCCGACCCCACGGGCATTCATCACCTCTTCAAGATGGATCTCGACGGCAACAACGTCACACAAATCACCCATGGCGGCGGCGAGGGAAGCCCGAGCTGCAACATCCAATCGAACAATCTCGTGTTTTCCGGCACGAGCTCTGACGGCCGCACACTGCTCTACAAAATGGAACTAGGCGATGGACCGCCCGTCGCGCTCTCCGATCTGCAGCTCCTTGGCGACGCAGCTTATTCCCCAGACGGAACTCGTATTATGGCCGCCTTCATGGACCCAAAGAACGGGAAGATCAAGGGCTACGTCCTTCCGCCCTCGGGAGGTACTCCGCTCTTTGCAGGTGATCCTCCCTCCACCATCGATGCCATGGGAATCGTCGGGTGGACGGCAGACGGCCGCGGCATGACCGTCCTGGATGACCGCAGCGGCGTCCCCAACCTCTGGACCCTTCCCTTTGACGGCGGCCCGAGCAAACAAATCACGCATTTTCATCAATCGGAAATTCACGGCTTTGCATGGTCTCCCGACGGCAAGCGCATTGCCCTCTCTCGCGGGCCTATCGAACAAAACGTCGTCCTTATCAAGGCCGGCCCGTAGCCCCTCAATTTTCGTTCCCCGTCTGTTATCCCTCCTTCGCTTGCCATCACTCTTTCTCATCCCGAGCCTGCCTGTGGGAAGAACGCGTAGCGAGGGAGCGTGGCTTGGTCCAAGCGTTGGCACCATCGGAGTGAACGTCACGCGTTTTGCATGACTTGCACGGTGCGCTAGGCTTCGGCGCAGCGAAGACGCCAACAAATGTTCACAAGAAACTACTTGACATCGGCAAATGCGAAACCATATAGTTACGCATTATGCGTCACCGTTCGGTTACATATTTGGCAGAAGCCGTCTTCAGTGCGCTCGCCGACCCCACCCGCCGCGCCGTCCTCGACCTGCTGCGCCATGGTAGTCTTCCTGCCGGACGTATCGCGCAATCCTTCCCCGTTTCGCGTCCTGCCGTCTCTAAGCATCTGCGCTTGCTCCGCCGCGCGCGTCTTGTCGAAGAGCGCCGCCATGGCCGCCATCGCGTCTATCACCTGAATCCCGGCCCGCTTCGCGCGGTGGACAATTGGTTGAACCACTACCGCGCCTTCTGGCAGGCCAATCTCACCAGCCTGAAAGCCTTTGTCGAGGCCGAGCACGCCAAAGAATGCTTCGGCATTGGGAAGCAAAGCAAAAAGCGAAAGAAATGAATTGGAGGCTTTCCTATGGCTACATCACAATTTACTCCCGACGCGGACGCCATCGTCGCCGAGATTCACATTGCCGCGCCGCCCGAACGCGTGTTTCAGGCGCTGGTCGATCCCCAGCAAGTCTTGAAATGGTGGGGACAGCGAGGTGTTTATCGCAGCACCGAATTTCATAATGACCTGCGCCCCGGCGGAAAGTGGCGCACCGCCGGAGTCAACGCGGAAGGCCGCGACTTTGAGGCTTCCGGCGAGTATTTGGAAATCGATTCGCCGCGTTTGTTGGTCTATTCGTGGGTCGCCAGTTGGACCGGAGACGCTAAAACCACCGTTTGTTGGGAACTGCATCCGGACAAGAAAGGTACGCTCGTCAGGCTCCGTCACTATGGGCTATCTGCCTATCCCGAACTCGCCAAGAGCTATAGCGGCTGGCCCAGAATGTTGGGATGGCTCCAAGCCTACGTGGAGCGCGGTCAAACTGTTGACGATCGTAATCCCGCCCCAGCCAGCTGATGTCAGCGCAGGAGTCTTTTCAAAGGGCGGAGGGCGGTCGCCGACTCTGTCTTTGCGCAAACCGTCCTCTTAAACAACAGTGTTATTGCTTAGCACTGCTGCCTTCGAGTAACTTCGGAGAGAGATTGCGTTTCAAAATATCGCAATGGCGACGCCTCCTAATTCGCTTCCTTCCGCCTTTGATGCTCACCATCCTCCTTCCTTGACCATTATCGACAAGTGCGTGCACTGCGGCTTTTGTCTCCCCGTTTGCCCCACGTACGTCCTTTGGAACCAGGAAATGGATTCGCCTCGCGGCCGCATCTACTTGATGAGGCTCGCATCCGAAGGCGCCGCGCAAATCAACGCCAAGTGGGTCAGCCACTTCGACTCTTGTCTCGGCTGCATGGCGTGCATGACCGCCTGCCCTTCCGGCGTGGACTACGGCAAGCTGATCGAAGCCACGCGCTCGCAAATCGAACGCAATTTCCCGCGTTCCTCGGCCGAGAAACGCCATCGCCACTTTCTCTTCAAAACGTTCACTGGGCCCGATCGCCTGCGTCGCTTGCGCGCGCCGCTTCTTGCGTATCAAAAATCCGGCTTGCAAGCCTTCATACGCGGATTGCGCCTGACCAACCTTCTTCCGAAAAAATGGCGGACCATGGAAGCGCTGCTTCCCAAGCTCGCGCCGCAAGAAGCTGTTTCCGAAGTCACTCGCGCCGTCGGCGCAAAACGCCGTCGCGTCGGCTTGCTCCTAGGCTGCGTGCAGCGCGAGTTTTTCTCCCAGGTCAATGCCGCCACGGCGCGCGTGCTTGCCGCGGAAGGCTGTGAGGTAGTCGCGCCCCAGTCGCAAACTTGCTGCGGAGCCTTGCTTGTCCATGCGGGGGAAGAATCGGCGGCCATCGAATTTGCGAAGAAAACAATTGATGCCTTTGAGCGAGCTGACGTGGAAACCGTCGTCACCAACGCCGCTGGCTGCGGCTCCAACGTCAAGGAATACTGTCATTTGCTTCGCGACGATCCCGAATACGCCGGCCGCGCGAAGGCTTTTTCCGCAAAATGTAAGGACATCAGCGAAGTTCTTTCCGAACTTGAGCCTCGCGCGCCGCGCCATGCGCTCAAATTACGCGTCGCATTTCACGATTCCTGCCATTTGCAGCATACGCAAGGCGTGCGCTCGCAACCGCGCGCTTTGCTTTCCAGTATTCCCGGCCTCGAACTCGCCGAAATTCCAGAGTCTGCTATCTGCTGCGGCTCCGCGGGAATTTACAATCTCGTCCAGCCCGATGCCGCTAATGCTCTCGGCGATCGCAAAGCAACCCTCATTTCTCAACTGAAAGCCGACGTTGTCGCCACGGGCAATCCCGGCTGCATTCTGCAGATCGAATCCTCTCTTGCACGGCAACACCAAAAGACGCCCGTCGTCCACACGATTCAGCTGCTCGACGCTTCCCTGCGAGCCAAATCGCCCGAGTCTTTGTTGGAGAGAGTGCGGTGAAAGAAAAATCACTCGAACGGAATGCCGGTCTTTTGTGAAATATCCCGCAACTCTTCCACCACCGGCAGAATCAGCGGCACACCATTCTTTAGCCGCACTTGTTCCGCTTCTCGCTCGGGATCGCCCGGAATCAGCGGGCCTTGCGTCCCCGGTGCGGGCTTTGTGGCGCGAAACACGCGAATGTATTCGTCGATCTGCCGCTTGAATTCGTCCGCGTCAATGAAACCGTCAATGCGCATCGCGCCGAAAAAATGTCCGATTCCCTTCCCCACGCTGCGCTTCGGAATTTCCTGGCGTAGCGCGAACGGTGGCGCAAACGGTCCCCAGTTCGCTCCGCTCAGCGGCCCGCAGAGAATGTCCACCATCATTGCGAGCGCGTAGCCTTTATGGCCGCCGCGTTCTCGCTCGGAACCGAGTGGCAACATCGCCCCGCCTTCGATCATCTCGTTGGGATTCCGGGTGCCGCAGCCTTCGCGATCGATTGCCCAGCCTTCGGGAATGGGTTCGCCTCGGCGGTGCGCAAGTTCGATTTTTCCGTAGGCCGTCGCGCTCGTGGCCATGTCAATCACAATCGGCGGTTCTTCTTTCCCTGCAAAGCCAATCGCGATGGGATTTGTGCCGAGCATGCGCTCTGCTCCCCACAGCGGCGCGACGAGCTTCGTCGAATTCGTCATCGCCCAGCCAATCAGATCGCGCTCGAGCGCCTTCAAAACGTAGTAGCCGGCAATGCCAAAATGATTTGTATTGCAGACGCCGACCCAGCCCGAGCCGCATTTTTCCGCCATGTCCATAGCGATGCGATTCGCTTGCGGCCCGACGACCAGGCCGAGTCCATTGTCGCCATCGACCGTCGTGGTGCTCGGCGTGGAACGCACGATTTTGATTTTGGGTTTGGGATTGATGTGCCCTTCGCTGAGCATCCCGAAATAGCTATACATCCGCGCCACTCCGTGCGAATCGATGCCGCGCAAATCCGCGCAGGCCAGCACATCCGCCGCCTGCGTAGCGTCCTCCTTCGGCACGCCAAAATGCTGAAACACCCGCGTACAAAATTCGCGCAGCTTTTCGATGGGAAAGATCTTGGATTCTATTTCGGTCATGTTTCTCCGATACGTGACACTACGCGGGCAGGCATTCTCCGCGGGTTTCCGCGCCAAAGGGAACGAGCAGTAAGCCGATCGCAAACGCAATCGACGTCAGCGCGACGGGTATTCCCAGCGAGCCGTAACGCTGCACGCCAAAGCCCACGAGAAACGTAATCCCCGCACCTGCAAAGCGCGCAAAGGACGTGGAAAACGCAAACGCGCTCGCGCGGCACTCGGTAGGATACTGCTCCGGCAGCCAAAGCGTGTATACCGCGAAATTCGCGCCTCCAAATCCAAGAAAGAAGAGACAAGCGAAAAACCACGGAAGCGCCGCCGCGCCCAGATAAAAAATCTTCCCGAAGGTCAGCGCAATAAACGCAAGCATCAGCGCAAAGTAAAACCCCAGTGCGCCCCGGCGGCCGCATTTTCCCGCGAGCCACGGCATCGCCAGACACCCGAGAATCGTCGCAAAAGAAACCAGCATCGCCGCGTTCGAGGCTAGGCGCGCGGCCAACGGACCAGTCTTCCCCGCCGCCTCTGCCAGAGTCGTCACTGCCGCTGGCACGTAAACGGTTCCCGCCCACAATCCGCAAATCGAAGCCAGCATGTACAGCGAATTTAGTATCGTCCGGCGGCGCAGCCCCTTCGAAAAAAGCGCCGCAAACGGCCGCCAGATCTTCCACGAGCGCACGACATTTTCTTTTTGCTTCCAGCGTTCCGGCTCGGTCACGCCATGGCGCACCCAGGCCAGCAACAGCGCTGGCAATCCCCCAACCGCGAACATCATGCGCCACGCCGATTTTCCAAAGTAACTGCCGATCGCAAAGTTGAGAGCCGCCGCGAGAAAAGTCCCAACATAATATCCCGTATGCATGTACCCTGCGCCCGCCAGTCGCCGCTCCTCGGGCCACTCTTCGGCGACGAAGGTCCCTCCCATAGCCCACTCGCCGCCGATGCCGATTCCCGCCAGCAACCGCAAAATCGCAAGCTGCCAGACGCCCGTGACGAGCGCGCTGAGAAACGTGAACACGGAATACCACACGATCGTCAGCATGAGCGTTCGAACGCGCCCGAATTTGTCGCCGACCGGCCCCCACAAAAACGCCAGTCCCCAGCCTAGCAAAAAGAGCGCAAACAGCAATCCGCCGTAAAAACCGATGTTACCCTTCGTCGCAGCAATTCCCGAGCG
>JAWOLO010000167.1:0-7679 GCA_033853375.1 Terriglobia bacterium | reverse complement strand
GTGGTTACGCGCGCTTACCTGCTCCACATGAACATTAATTGCGGTTGCTTCGCCACGCCTGAGCCGCTGACGATTATGACCGTAATCCGCGACAGCCTTTTTGTTGCGCTCGCGGTGCTCATGACTGTCTTCGCGTTCATTGAGGCCCGCCAGCCCCACCCATGGTCCGCTCAGGAAAAGCCCTCACTGGCGACTCAAAGCTTGCAATGAAATCGCTCAGCGAATATCTGGAACTTGCGACGAAAGCGCATGGCCATTTGTGCGCCGGTCAGGTTCTCGGCGTGCGGTTGGCGATGCTGGGGTTGCGCGAACTTGGCATCGACGATCCTGTCGCTGAACGCAAGCGTTTGATGACCTACGTCGAGATTGACCGCTGCGTGACCGATGCGGTCGCAGTCGTTGCCAACTGCCGGCTCGGCAAGCGCGCACTGAAGTTCCGTGACTGGGGCAAGGTCGCAGCCACTTTTGTGGATTTGCAGACCGGCCGCGCGATTCGCGTGGCCGCGAAAGAATCTTCCAAGCAAGCCGCGCGTGAACTTTTTCCCGAGCTCGATAAAGAAGCCAGCCAGCAGAGAGCCTACGCGCAGCTTCCCGACGAAATTTTGTTCGACAAGCAATGGGTGAAGGTGGAGGTTCCGCCGGAAGATTTGCCGGGATTTAAGGGCCCGCGCGTGGTTTGTGCACAATGCGGCGAAGGCATCAACTTTAAACGCGAAGTCGTGGTGAGCGGCCGCACGCTTTGCCGCGCCTGCGCGGGCGAAAGCTACTACAAAACGGCGGAGTAAGCTTTAACGCAGGGTAACGACGCGGCGTTCGGGTTCGCGAGGTTTTTGTGGTTCCCCGTTGGCTTTTGCCGGTTCAATCTTGAGCATGCGGAGGACGGCCGGTGCGATGAGCGCCAGAAAGATGCAAAGGAGCAACAGGCCCGCGACACCCTCCAAGGTTCCCATGACTGTTCGATATAGCTCCAAGGTCCAGAACTCTTGCGTCAGCGCGGCTTGCATCGTCGGTTTGTTCCAATCGGCCGCGGAAATGTATTCCTGAAGAGCCTTGACGCGGGTTCCGCTCGAGATGCCCACGACGACGATGGCAAAGCGAATGTACTTTTCAAAACCGCTACGGACGACTGGGTCAACCACGAAGCGGCGCAAAATGGTGTCGATGGCTTCTCGGGAAATCCAGGCGATGGTTGCAGACAAAGCCAGGGCAAGGACGAACGAAGCACCAAAAAGGGCGATAAACATCGGGGTAACTCCGGGGGCCGAAAGTGTCGTTTCGCGTCAGTTGATTATTGCGCAAACAGAGGGAGCCCCGAACGGAAAAATTTCGGCATGTTGCCAAACCGCAATGCTTCCAAAGCACAACGCTCTTTGCGAACCTTGTCGCCCTTTGGTTCTGCGTTAAAATTATTGTTTCATGCTTAGCCTTCCCCCGATTACGCTGCGGCTGCGCAGTTTCAAGCTGATCGACCGCGTCGCGCTGGCTTTTCTCCTGCTCTGTTCGATTTTATTCGGCACCGCCTGCGGGCTGCTTTTTGTCTACGCCAGCGACCTGCCCGAGATTCGCGCGCTTGAAACGTATCGCCCCAATGTCGTCACGGAAATTTATGCTGACGACGGCCAGCTCGTGGGCAGCTTTGCGCTGCAGCGGCGCATTCTGATGACTTATGAGCAGTGTCCCAAAGTCCTTTACAACGCGGTCACGGCCATCGAGGACCAGCACTTCGAGCAGCACTGGGGCATCGACTTCCCGCGCATGTTCACCGCGGCGCTGCGCCACATTACCCGAGGCCGGCGCGCCGGCGGCGCCAGCACCATCACGATGCAGCTTGCGGGCAATCTTTTTCTGGACCGCAGTGACATTAGCTTCCGCCGCAAAGCGGAAGAAACGCTTCTCGCGCTGCAAATCGAGCGGCGTTACAGCAAACCGCAGATTTTCACCATGTACGCCAACCAGGTGTACCTGGCGCACGGGAATTACGGATTTGCCGCCGCCGCGCAATTTTATTTCGGGAAACCAGTCACCGATTTGACGCTTACGGAAGCGGCGCTGCTGGCGGGAATGATCAACGGCCCGAAATATTCTCCGCTGCTCAATCCGGAAGGCGCGTTGACTCGCCGCAACCTGGTGCTGCGTCGCATGAGAGAAGAAGGAAAAATTACAGCGCAAGAAGAAGCGGCCGCGGTCAAATCCCCGCTCGGTCTGCACATCCAGTATCCACGCAACGACCTCGCGCCATATTTCTTCGAAGAGATCCGCAAATATCTCGAGGAAAAATACGGGACCGAGGCAGTTCATGAGCGCGGCCTGCGTGTGTACACCACGCTGAATGTCCACATGCAGCAGGTGGCTAATCAGGCAGTGCGCGACGGCCTGCATGCCTACGAGCGCCGCCACGGCTGGAAAGGCAATTTGCCTAATGTGTTGCGCGACAACCTCGGCAAGCTGGACACGTACGAGGACGAAGATTGGCGCCACGCGATCGAGAAGGGAAGTTACGTCACGGGTCTCGTGCTGAGCGTGAGCGACCGCGATGCCATCATCAAAATCGGACCGTACCGCGCGATTCTGACTCCGCCGGATTTTGCCTGGACCGGCCGCAAGAAACCTTCGGAACTGCTAAAGGTTGGCGACCTGGCGCAGTTTTCGATTCAAGAATTGCGCGCCACGACCGCGCGTGTGCAGCTCGAACAGCAACCGGGGCCGCAGGGCGCTCTGCTTTGCATTGACAATGCCACCGGCGAGATCAAGGCCATGGTCGGCGGCTACAGCTTTGAAGATTCCAAGTTCAACCGCGCCACGCAAGCGCTGCGGCAAGTGGGCAGCTCCTTCAAAATTTATGTGTACGCCGATGCTCTGGAGAAGGGCGCCTCACCTTTCGACACAATCGTGGACGCGCCTTTCACCACGATTAGCGGAGGGCAACCGTACACGCCGCACAATTACGATGAGAAATTTGAAGGCACGATCACGCTGCGGCGCGCGTTGGCCGGTTCGCGCAACGTCCCGGCAGTGAAGCTGGCGGAAAGGGAGGGCATCAACTCCGTCGTGGACATGGCGCGGCGCTTTGGCATTACCACGCCGCTGCCACCGTATTTGCCATTGGCCTTGGGAGCAGCAGACATGAGATTAATCGAGCACGTTTCCGCCTTTACCGTGTTTCCCAACGATGGGATCCGTATCGATCCCTACATGATCCGGCGCGTGACCAACTACGACGGCGCGCTGCTTGAGGAGGCGCATCCCGAGGTGCACGATGTAGTTTCGCCGGAAGTGGCGCGCACGATGACCGCAATGCTCGAGGAAGTCATCAAGTTCGGTACGGGCGTCACGGCAAAAGCGTTGGGCCGGCCTGCTGCAGGGAAAACGGGCACGACACAGGATTACACGGACGCGTGGTTTGTAGGCTATACGCCGCAAATTACGTCGGGCGTTTGGGTAGGCTTCGACGATAAACAAATCTCCCTCGGGAAAAGAGAGACGGGCGCGCGCGCGGCCTTGCCGATCTGGCTGGAATTCATGGAGGGTGCGTTGGCGGGAACGCCGGTTACCGATTTTCCGAACGTCGTGCCGCTCGAAGAATTGGCTGGTGAGCACCAACTTCAATTGGATACTCCTGATACTGCTCCAACGGAAGACGAACCGCCCGCGCCCAAAGAAAAACCTCCGGTTCCGTCTCAGCCCACAAAAACCGCAACGGCAAACGCAACAGGAGCTTCTCCCCAGCCTTGAAGTTCTAAACAGCTTCTAATAACTTGAGGCCGCAGCCGGCTTTTCCATTCGCCTACGCCACCCCAAAGTCACCAGAAACGCCTTTTCCGCGCGGGAACTTATTCAAGCAGGTGGCGTCGAACATTATTGCGCACGCGTGCGTAGCTCTACTTAGCCCTCGGAGTGAAGGGAAAGTCCAGGAAACCGTAGGAGAGAAGAGGAGCCGACATGGGAACGCTGGGGCAGGATATTCGGTATGCGCTGAGAAATCTCGCAAAGGCTCCAGGATTTGCTGCAGTTGCGATCATCACTCTGGCGCTGGGGATTGGCGCGTCGACGGCGATCTTCAGCGTCATCGACAACATCATGCTGCAGCCCTTTCCGTATCCGGACGCTCAGCGCTTCATGTCTGTGCAAATCCATGACACCGAGCGGAATGAGCCCGGAGGCCGGGCGGGATACGCCGGACCCGAGTTCCTCGATTATGTCGCGCAGAATCATGTATTTGACCGGGTGATCGCCAACGACAATCTGGATGTGCTGTACCGTTCCGGAGAAGGAACGCAGCAATTCAACGGGAATTATGTCACGCCGGGAACGTTTGAGTTCCTGGGCATGCCCGCCTTGCTCGGCCGCGTCATGCAGCCTGCCGACTACGAGCCCGGCGCACCGCCTGTCTTCGTGCTGCGCTACAAGGCCTGGGTGAAGAGCTTCGGTGCGGACCCATCCATCGTAAACAAAACTTTTATATTAAATGACGTGCCGCGAACTCTCGTGGGCATCATGCCGCCCCGGTTTGCCTGGGGTGACGCTGACATGTGGATCCCGAAAAAGCCGGAGCCTGCCGTTGCAACGACCGCCGTGGCGGGTGCGTTTCCGCAGTACTGGTTCTTTCTAGGACACCTGAAGCCGGGCGTTTCCGTAAGGGAAGCGGAATCGGACTTTACGGTCGTGGCTAATCGCCTCTCGAAAGTTTATCCCAAGGACTACCCCAAGCACTTTACGGTGCATTTGGAATCGTTGACAAACATGGTGGTGGGCCAATTCAAGACGACGCTCTTTATCGTGCTGGCTGCAGTGGGTTTGTTATTGCTGATCGGGTGCGGAAACGTGGCGAACTTGTTGCTCGCGCGAGCAACGACGCGGGAAAAAGAATTCGCAATTCGGGCGGCGCTGGGAGCAAATCGCCGCCGATTGATCCGGCAACTGCTTGTGGAGAGTATGATTCTCGCGTTGGGCGGTGCGGCAGTCGGGACGCTGGTGGCGTGGGGAGGGCTGAAGTCCCTTGTGGCGCTGATGCCGCAGAATATTATTCCCGCCGAGGCGGTGATCCAACTGAATACTCCGGTCCTGCTGTTTACTTTGGGCGTGGCGGTGCTGACGGCGCTGGTATTTGGTCTGGTCCCCGCTCTGAAGGCCGCACGCAAAGATTTGAACGAGCCGCTACGCGACAGCGGGAAAGGAGTCAGCGGCGGTTTCCGGCACGGGCGATTGCGCGATGCGGTGGTGGTGCTCGAAGTGGGGCTTTCGATGACTCTGCTGGTTGGTGCGGGCCTACTGATGCGGAGCTTCGTGGCGCTGCGCGATGTTAAGCTGGGACTGCGGCCCGATCATGTTTTGGTGGCGAGGCTTCCCTTGCCGGTGGACCGGTACAAAACCGCGGCGCAAGTGGAAGGCTTTTACAAGCCGCTGCTGCAGAGGCTGAAGGCTTTGCCGGGGGTTGTGGAGGCAACGGAAACAAGCACGCTCCCGCCGTATGGCGGAATCCCGAGTGAGATCGAAGTTCCGGGCAAGTCGCACACCGAGAAATGGAGGGCGCTGTTTCAACTCTGCAGCGAAGGCTACTTCCCGGTACTGAAAATTCAGTTCGTGGCCGGCAGGCCGTTTACCGAAGCCGAAGTCGACGGCGCTCGGAAACTCGCAGTCGTGAACCAGACTTTTGTGAAGAAGTATCTGGGGAACGAAAATCCTATCGGAAAACAGGTTCGCATCGCGCAACTCGAGCAGTTTGAAGACGCGGTCAAGGAACCTGTTTTCGAAATCATCGGACTCGCGGCGGATGTCAAGAATCGCGGGTTGCAGGAGCCGATTGATCCGGAAATCTGGGTGCCGTACACGGTCACGGGTTCGGCGTTCCGCGGAATCCTGGTGCGCACGGAAAGAGAACCGATGGCCATGTTGAACGCGGTGGAGAAAGAGATTTGGGCGACAGACCGGAATGTTGCGTTGACGCTGACGGGAACGCTTGAAGGCTACATCAGCCAGTTTTCTTTTGCCGGGCCGCGGTTTGCGTTCTTCTTGATGATGATTTTTGGAGGGATCGGGTTGGTCCTCGTGACCATCGGTGTCTATAGCGTGCTGGCGTATACGACGACGCGAAGAACGCAAGAGATAGGGATTCGCATGGCGCTGGGAGCCGAAGGCTCGAGTGTGCTGGGAATGGTGATTCGCATGGGACTGCGGCTCGTGGGGATTGGCGTGGTCCTCGGATTAATTGCGAGCGCAGCCTTGGGGCGAGTGATAGCGACGCAGCTATGGGGCGTGTCGGCGTACGATCCCTGGACGCTCGCGAGCGTTCCTGTAGTGCTGCTGCTCACGGGGCTGGTGGCCTGTTGGCTGCCCGCGCGGCGCGCTTCCCGTGTCGATCCGCTGGTCGCACTCCGTTATGAATAGCGGCTTTGGACGAGCAGGCGCCGGTTCGACTCCACGTTAAGCTAACTACCGCTTTTTTCGAAAGGGATCCCAGCCGCCGGCCACGAGCGGCTGCGCGCGACCATTTTCATTGCGCAAAACGACCCCGGATTCTTTTGTGATCTCTCCTATAACTGTGAGCGGTACCCCCTGGAAAGCGCGCGGCAGCAGTTTTGCCTTGCTCGGCGCCACGGTAAACAGTAGTTCGTAGTCATCACCGCCATTCAAGGCAAGATCAAGGGGATTCAGCCCAAACTTGTGCGCCAAAGCTGAATTTTGTACGGGCGGGATTTTTGCGCTTTCCAGTCGCGCGCCGACGCCACTTGCAGCGCACAGGCGTGGCAGATCGCTCGATAGCCCGTCGGAAAGGTCCATCAGCGCGCTGCCGAGTTGCTTATTCGCGAGCCACTGACCCAGGGCCAGCCGCGGTTCCGGATATAAATGTTTCTTCGTGAAGGGATTCTTAGCGTCCGCGAGCCGATGGCTGCGCCTCAAGATCTGAAGACCCAGTTCGGCCTCCCCCAAGCGCCCGCTGACATATACCGAATCGCCCGGGCGAGCTCCGGAGCGAAGTAACGCGCGGCTAGTTTGCGCCTCGCCGACGGCTGTCACGTTAATGAGAATCTCCCGGCGGCGCGTAGTGTCTCCTCCAGCCAAAATACATCCAAACGTCTGGGACGCGCGGCGCAGGCCGGCCAGAAATTCGTCAAGCCAGTCACCAGTGTGGCTGTCTGGAAGCGCGAGGCTCAGGAGGAAGCAGCGGGGGGCTCCCCCCATCGCCGCGATGTCGCTTACAGCCCGTGCGAGGCATTTCCATCCCACAGAATCGGCAGGATGCTTTTCGCGAAGAAAATGCGTTCCTTCCAGGAACCAGTCACAAGTAAGGATGATTTCGCGGCCTGCTCGAGGACGAAAAAGAGCAGCATCATCGCCAATGCCTAGCCGAATTTCGTGTGAGGCGTCGCGCGTCGACCTAAACGCCTTGCCAATTTTGTCAACTAGCTCGTTCTCGCGCACGGTCATGACCAAATCAAGGCAGAAAATGATCTCGCCTTGGCTCTTTTGGCTCCGCCTTCTTCGTTGCCTTACAACAACATAGCCTTATAGCGCATTTTTGCGGTTTTTCGCCGGCGAATCGCCTGTCCGCATTGCAAGAATTACACTGCAAGACGGGTACCTGTCCCTAGGTACAGGAAACTACTTAGAGCCGCCTGTACCGGACTGGTACTAAAATCAGGGTTGACGAACCCCTTGGCAAGAATCTAGTATGGGCGTGG